>NZ_DAISLS010000005.1:0-252859 GCF_036820405.1 Oryzomicrobium sp. | reverse complement strand
AGACCAGCCAGTTCCACATCATCCAGCCGCAGGTGGTGAAGTAGAACACCCGGTCGTTGGGCTGCACGTCGTTGTGCAGCTGGTGTTCCTTGAGGTGCTGGACCAGGGCGCCGCCGTGGCAGTGGACGATGCACTTGGGCACGCCGGTGGTGCCCGAGGAGAACATGATGAACAGCGGGTGATCGAAGCCGACCCGGTGGTAGGTGGGCACCGTGGCCCCGGCGTGGGGGGCGGTGAAGTCGGCCAGGGTGGCGCCGTGGGCGATGGCGGCAACGTCCCCCGCCCCGAGGGCCGGGTTGAGGTAGGGCACCACCACGGTTTTCACCACGGTGGGCAGCTTGGCGGCCACCTCGGCGTTCTTGGCCAGGCAGTCCACGGCCTTGCCGTTGTACCAGTAGCCGTCGACGCAGACGAAGACCTTGGGTTCGATCTGGCCGAAGCGGTCGAGCACGCCCTGGACGCCGAAGTCAGGGGAGGCGGAAGACCAGATGGCGCCCAGGGCGGTGGTGGCGAGCATGGCCACCAGGGTTTCGGGCAGGTTGGGCAAAAAGCCCGCCACCCGGTCGCCGGGGCCGACGCGGGCGGCGATCAGGCCGGCCTGGAAGGCGGCGACCTGGCGCACCAGCTCCATCCGGCTGACCCGGCGCTTGACCTTGGATTCGCCCCAGAAGATCAGAGCGTCAGCACCATCAGCGGGCAGGCCGGCGAAGTTGAGCAGGTTCTCGGCGTAGTTGAGCTTGGCCGTGGGGAACCAGCGGGCGCCGGGCATGCGGTCGCCGTTTTCCAGGACCGGGCCGGTGCCCTTGTCGCCAACCACGCCAAGTTCGTTCCACACCAGGTCCCAGAAGGCGGCGGGCTCGTCCACCGACCATTGCCACAGGGCGTCGTAGTCGGTCAGGGGACGGCCGGCACGCTGGCTGGCCGGGGTGAGGAAACGGTGCAGCAGGGTGCCCGCCACGCGGGCGGGGGTCGGGGTCCACAGGGGGGCTGAAAGGGTGTCATCCCGGGTCATTTCTTGTCTCCAACGTTCTTATGGTGTGGTGCTGCGGCCGGCGGAAACGACGACAGGGAATAAGCGAACGGCGGGGACGGCGGCCGGCGCGCCGCCCCGGGGTGCTCAACGGCGCAAGCGCCCGGCGACTCGGGGCTTGGCGCTCAAGCCGTAAACAGATTGCGCAGTTCGTCGGGGATGGGGGCTGACTTGCCGGTGGCGGTATCCATCCACACCACCTTGGATTCGCCGGTGGCGTAGAGGGTTTCATCGCCCTTGATGCGCAGTTCGTACCAGGTCATGACGCTGGAGCGGCCCGGGTCGCCGGCGTAGAGTTTGACCTCCACGGTGCCCGGGTAGGTGAGCGGGGCGAGGAAGGTGCAGTTGGCGGTGATCACCACCGGGGCCGATCCCTTGGGCAGGACCTTGTAGCCCAGGGCTTCGAGCCATTCGACCCGGGCCTGCTCCATGTAGCGGAAGTAGATGGTGTTGTTGACGTGCTGATAAGCGTCCATGTCACCCCACCGGATGGGGATCTCGGTGGTGAGGACGAGTTTCTTCAAAGTCTCCATAATGGCGCGTTTTCCTTTGGTCGAGCCGCCCCCTTGGTCTTGGGAGCGAAATGTTTATAATGGCCGACCATACGATAGCGTATTGAACCAAAACCCACAATCGGCGGGGCCTGAGCGGCGTTTCAGGGGGAGCCCGGGCAACGGCCCGGGGCGCACCGGCCGCTAAGAACAACACCGCACACACCACCACGGAAAGGACAGCAGGTATGGAACGGGAATCGATGGAATTCGACGTCGTGATCGTGGGGGGCGGCCCGGCGGGTCTGGGCGCTGCGATCCGTCTCAAGCAACTGGCCGCCGAAAAGGGCCAGGACGTTTCCGTATGTCTGATCGAAAAGGGTGCCGAGGTCGGCGCCCACATCCTTTCCGGCGCGGTGATGGACCCCCGGGCCCTGACCGAGCTGATCCCGGACTGGAAGGAACAGGGCGCGCCGCTCAACGCCCCGGTGTCGGAAGACCGCTTCTACATCCTGTCGGAAACCGGCGCCACCAAGGTGCCCAATTCCCTGCTGCCCGGCTGTTTCCATAACGAGGGCAACTACGTCATTTCCCTGGCCAACGTGTGCCGCTGGCTGGGCCAGCAGGCCGAAGCCCTGGGCGTGGAAATCTACCCGGGCTTCGCCGGCGCCGAGGTGGTGTACAACGCCGACGGTTCGGTGAAGGGCGTGGCCACCGGCGACATGGGCATCCTCAAGGACGGCTCCCACGGCCCGGCCTACCAGCCCGGCATGGAACTGCACGGCAAGTACGTGCTGTTTGCCGAAGGCTGCCGCGGCCAGCTGGGCAAGGAGCTGGAAGCCAAGTTCAACCTGCGGGACGGCGTCGAGCCCCAACAGTACGGCATCGGCATCAAGGAACTGTGGGAGATCAAGCCCGAGCACCACCAGCTCGGCCTGGTGGTGCACACCGGTGGCTGGCCCATGGACAACGCCACCTACGGCGGCGGCTTCCTCTACCACCTGGAAAACAACCAGGTGGCGGTGGGCTACGTGGTCGGCCTGGGCTACGAGAACCCGTTCCTGTCGCCCTTCGAGGAATTCCAGCGCTTCAAGACCCACCCCACCATCCGTGGCTTCTTCGACGGCGCCAAGCGGGTGGCCTACGGCGCCCGCGCCATCGCCGCCGGCGGCCTGCAATCCCTGCCCAAGCTGGTGTTCCCGGGCGGCGCCCTGATCGGCTGCGACGCCGGCTTCCTCAACGGCTCGCGTATCAAGGGTTCCCACTGCGCCATCAAGTCCGGCGCCCTGGCCGCCGAAGCCGCCTTCGAGGCCCTGGCCGCCGGCCGCAGCAGCGACGAGCTGGCCGCCTACCCGGAAGCCTTCAAGAACTCCTGGCTGTACGAGGAGCTGTACCGCGCCCGCAACTTCAAGCCGGCCATGAGCAAGGGCCTGTGGACCGGCGCCCTGCTGTTCGGCATCGACCAGAAGCTGTTCGGCGGCAAGGCCCCCTGGACCCTGCACCACAGCGGCCCGGACCACGCCAAGCTGAAGAAGGCTTCCGAGTGCCAGCCGATCGACTACCCGAAGCCCGATGGCGTGCTGACCTTCGACCGGCTGTCCTCGGTGTTCCTCTCCAACACCAACCACGAGGAAGACCAGCCCTGCCACCTGCGCCTGACCAATCCGGCAGTGGCCATCGAGGTCAATCTGGCCCTCTACGACGCCCCCGAGCAGCGCTACTGTCCGGCCGGGGTGTACGAGATCGTGCGCGAGGCCGACGGTTCCAATCCGCGCTTGCAGATCAATGCCCAGAACTGCGTGCACTGCAAGACCTGCGACATCAAGGACCCGACCCAGAACATCACCTGGGTCGCCCCCCAGGGCGGCGAAGGGCCGGTCTATCCCAACATGTGAGCAGGCTCCGCCCCCGGGCTGACCCCGTGTCACCCGGGTGGCACAGAGCTGCAATAAAATTGCCGTCCTTTCGAGGACGGCTTTTTTTTCGACGATGACCCTCCTGCGACAGCGCTGCCGGTGGCTCCCGGCACGCCTCTTCCCGACCTTGCTGCTCGGCGCCCTGGCCGCCGGCCCCGCCTGGGCCCAGCGCGCCCCGGTCGTCCAGCCGTCCCCGGAGGCCGGCAGCAGCGCCGTGCCCGAAGCCTGGAACGCCTACGTCCAGACCACCTACATCTGGCAGAAGAAGTGGGCCTTTCCCGCCGCCTACAGCGGCACCAACAGCCTGCGTCCCAACGCCGAAAAGAGCTATTCCTTCACGGCCACCGCCTTCCTCGGGCTACGCCTGTGGCAAGGGGCCGAGTTCTACTACAACCCGGAGGCGGCCCAGGGCGTGCCTCTGTCGGGCCTGCTCGGCCTGGGGGGCATGACCAACGGCGAGATGGCGCGCACCACCGGCCCGACCCTGGTCGGCTACAACGCCCGGGCCTTCCTGCGCCAGACCATCGACCTGGGCGGCGAAACCGCCGCCGTGGCTTCGGAGGCCAATCAACTGGCCGGCAACGTCGCTTCCCGGCGGATGGTGGTCACCGTCGGCAAGGTGGCCATGGGCGACATTTTCGACGAGAACCGTTACGCCCACGACCCACGCAACGATTTCATGAACTGGGCGATCATCACCCACGGTGCCTACGACTACGCCGCTGACGCCCGGGGCTACAGCCTGGGCTTCGCCGCCGAATACTTCGACCCGGCCGGCTGGGCGATCCGCGCCGGCCGTTTTGCCATGCCCAAGGAATCGAACGGCCTGCCCCTGGACCCCAGCCTGACCCGCCAGCACGGCGACCAGGTGGAGCTGGAAATCAACCACGGCCTGTTCGGGCGGCCCGGCACGGTGAGGTTTCTCGCCTTCCGCAACAAGGCCGGCATGGGCAGCTTCCGCGCCTCCCTCGACCTGGCCGCCGCCACCGGCACCACGCCGGACCTGGCCCTGACCCGGCAGACCCGCTACAAGACCGGCTTCGGCATCAACATCGAGCAGCCCATCAGCGACGAGCTGGGTGCCTTCTTCCGCGGCAGTTGGGCCGACGGCAAATCGGAAACCTTCTCCTACGCCGAGATCGACAATTCCATCGCCGGCGGCATCGTGCTCCAAGGCAACCGCTGGGGCCGGGCCAACGACCGCATCGGCGCGGCCCTGGTGCGCAACGGCCTGTCCAGGGACCGGCGCGATTACCTGGCCGCCGGCGGCCTGGGCTTCTTCCTCGGCGACGGGGCCCTCAACTACCGGCCCGAGCAGATTCTGGAAACCTTCTATGCCGCCCAGCTGTGCAAGGGCTTTACCGTCAGCCTCAACTACCAGTACATCCGCAACCCGGCCTACAACGCCGACCGGGGCCCGGTGAACGTGGCGGCGATCCGCCTCCACGCCGAATACTGAGGGGCGACGCCCGCTCTCAGGCGGGCGCGCTCCGGACACCCAGCGGGCGCCCGGCCAACGGGCCACAGAAAATCCGGCCCCGGCCAAACCCCGCGCCAGTCCTTGCGTTCCAGGCATGGCCGGCGGAACACAACGACTGGCGCGGCTTTTCAGGGACACCCGTTGAAGCGCCGCGCCCTGTCTAGGGTTCAGCCCCCTGCCCTACCCGGCTCGATCACTGCCAGCAGCGCCTGCCCTGGCGGCCCATACCACCCCCACCCCCACGCCCGGCAACCGGCCACGCAGCGCCACACAGCGCCGGCCGGGGCCGTTGGGGAAGGCTGGGTGTGGGACCGGCAGGCATCACTTGCGCGTCTGCGCTGCCTCTTCCCGGGCCCGCTTGGCCTCGTCGAGCAGGTAGCGCTGGTAATCCTCCAGGTCGCCGTCGAAGGGCCCGACGCCGCCTCGGGAGACCAGCCAGAATTCGTCGCACACGGCGCGCAGCAGAGCCCGGTCGTGGCTGACCAGCATCACCGTGCCTTCGAATTCGTTGAGGGCAACGCCGAGGGCCTCCCGGGTGGCCAGGTCCAGGTGGTTGGTCGGTTCGTCGAGCAGCAGCAGGTTGGGCCGCTGCCACACGAGCATGCACAGCACCAGGCGGGCCTTTTCGCCGCCGCTCATGGTGCCCACGGCCTGCTTGACCATGTCGCCGCTGAAATTGAAGGTGCCGAGGAAGTTGCGCAGTTCCTGCTCGCGCCCGGCCACCGGGCCGCGGCCGGCGGCGATGGCCTCCTTGGCCAGGCGGATCATATGCTCCAGGGGCGTGTCTTGCGGGCGCAGCACGTCCAGTTCCTGCTGGGCGAAGTAGCCGATGTTGAGGCCCTTGCCCTCGGTGACTTCGCCGCTGATCGCCGCCAGGTCCCGGGCGATGGTCTTGACCAGAGTCGACTTGCCCTGGCCGTTGGCACCGAGGATGCCGATGCGCTGGCCGGCATGCACCGAGCGGTTGATGCCGCGCACGATCACCGTCGGCGGCGTGCCGGCCGGGGCGTCGTCCGGCGGCGGGTAGCCGATGGTGGTATCGATCATCGACAGCATCGGGTTGGGCAGGTTGATCGGCTCCTGGAATTCGAAGGTGAATTCGGCGTCGGCCAGCACCGGGGCGATCTTCTCCATGCGCTCCAGGGCCTTGACCCGGCTTTGCGCCTGCTTGGCCTTGCTGGCCTTGGCCTTGAAGCGGTTGATGAAGGATTGCAGGTGGGCGATCTTGTCCGCCTGGCGAGCCATGGCGGCCTGCTGCAACACCATCTGCTCGGCACGCATGTCCTCGAACTTGCTGTAGTTGCCGCCGTAGCGCACCAGCTTGGCGTTGTCGATGTGCAGGGTGACCTGGGTGATGGCGTCGAGGAATTCCCGGTCGTGGCTGATCATGATCAGGGTGCCCGGGTAGCGCTTCAGCCAGGCTTCCAGCCAGACCAGGGCGTCCAGGTCCAGGTGGTTGGTCGGCTCGTCGAGGAGCAGGATGTCCGACGGGCACATCAGCGCCCGGGCCAGTTGCAGGCGCATCCGCCAGCCGCCGGAAAAGCTGTCCACCGGGTTGTTCAGCTCCGAAACCTTGAAGCCCAGGCCGAGGATGAGGGACTGGGCGCGGGATTCGGCGTCGTTCTCGCCGGCGTCGTAGAGGGCCATGTAGGCCTCGGCCATGCGCATGCCGTCCTCGCTGGCCTCGGCGGCCTGGACCTCGTTGCGGGCGGCGAGCAGCGCCGTGTCGCCGTCGATGACGAAGTCGGTGGCGCCCTGGTCGGTCTCCGGCATGTCCTGGGCCACCTGGGCCATGCGCCACTGGCGCGGGATGGCATAGTCGCCGCCGTCCTCGTGCAGAGTGCCGTTGAGCAGGGCGAACAGGGTCGATTTGCCGGCGCCATTGCGCCCGACCAGGCCGACCTTCTCGCCCGGGTTGAGGACGACGGAGGCCTTGTCCAGCACCACTTTGGAGCCGCGGCGCAGGGTGACGTTCTTGAGGGTGATCATGAGCGGAACATTCGGGAAGGCCGAGCATGATAGCCACCTTGGCCTGCCCAGTCCCGCGCGGCGTCAATAAACACGCTTTTTTGCCGCCGGGACGCCGGATCGGGGCAGTGCCGGACGGGGGTAAAACAGGCCCGCGCACTTGCGCCGGCTGGTTCCGATGGCTGCCCCAGTTGGTCGACCCAGTTGGCCGCTCCAGCCGGTCGTTCCAACTGGCCGCCCTGGTCGCTGCCGCAGGCGGCACGCTCCAGGTAAAAAAACGTCGCTACCGGAGAGCCCCTGGCCAAACCCCGCGCCAGTCCTTGATCTTCAGGCCATCCCTATGGAGATCGGCCACTGGCGCGGAGTTTCACACCCACCCTATGGAAAGTGGCGCCCCGCCTTGTGATTGGCGCAGGCCGTTGCAGCTTCCCGGTCGCAGCGTCCTGGCTAGAGTTGCGGCGGTCCTAACCTTCGTCGGGAATTTCCGGCTCCACCAGTTGGGCCAGCTGCTGCAAGGATTCCTGCCAGCCCAGGTAGCACATCTCGGCGGGGATCACCGCCGGCACGCCGGCCTGTTCGATGTTCACCTCGGTGCCGCAGAGCACCGCCCGCAGGTCGATGGTCACCGTCATTTCCCCGGGCATGTTGGGGTCGTCGAAGCGGTCGGTGTAGCGCACCCGGGTGGGGGGCGTCAGCTCCACGTAGCGGCCGGCGAAGGAATGGCTCTTGCCGCTGCCGAAGTTGGTGAACGACATGCGGTAGCCGCCGCCGACCCGGGCATCCATGTCGTGCACCTGGCCGGTGAAACCGTGGGGCGGCAGCCACTTGGCCATGGCGGCGGGGTCGAGAAAGGCCCGGTAGATGCGCTCGGGCGGTGCGCGCAGCACCCGGTGCAGGCGGATGGTGTTGGTGGCGTTGGAAGCGTTGGTAGTGTTGCTGGTGGCAGGCATGGGCGGTTCCTCCTGGGGTCGAGGGATGCGCCGTCAGGCAAAAGCGGATCGCCGGGCCGGGCGCAGAGACGGCCTCCCCGGGGGGCGGGCACCCGGGAACCCGTCTGACCAGGGTAGACGACCCAGGTCGATCCGGAAATCCGGCGCGGCTGGCGCCCCCCGGCCCTCGGGTCGTATGGCGTTATCCGGGTCGTTGCGCCACGGCTCCCCCAGCCGTTTTGCAGCCCCCTGAGCGCACCCGCCCGGCAGCGCGGGCGACGACCCAGGCCGGGTCAGTCGGAAAAGCCGCCTTCCAGGCCCGCCGCCCCCCAGCGCAGCAGCGCCAGGGCCGGGTCGGCCAGGTCGGCGGCACGCAGCGGGCGGAACGTGCACACCGCTGGCAGGGGCAGGCCAGCGGCCTCCCTCCCCTCTGCTCCCCGGTCCGCGCCAGACAGGGGCTCCAGGCGCAGCCACAGGCTGCGCGGCTCGGGCAGTTCGTCCACCCAGCCCCACAGCACCCCGGCGGCGGGCGCGCCGGTACAGGCCAGCGCCAGGGTCTGCAACGGGTCGGTGCCGGCGACGAAGCTGCCGTCGCCCTGCCAGCCCAGGGTCCGGGCCAGGGCGGCGAGGGTCTGGCTGGGCAGGGTCTGCATGAAGGTGAAGGGCAGCACCCAGCCTTGGGCGAATTGTCCCAAACCGACGCCGATGGCCGCGGCGCAGCCACGCTCGCTGCCGATCCGCAGCCAGGCGTCGGGGGGCAGCAAAACGGGAGGGCGGGCGGGGGATGCCGGCGACAGGACGCCGGCCGAAGCGCCGCCGTCCTGGGCCGTGGCACGGGCCGTCTCTGCCGAATCCAGCCCATTCGCCACGTCCGCCAGGCATTCCAGGGCGCCGTAGAGGGCCAGTTCGGTCCACGTTCCCAGGCGGCGCGGGCGCTGGCCGAGGCGGGCCACCAGGCGCTCGTGCCAATCCGCCGGCAGGCCGACGCTGCGGCCGGTGACCTGCCACAGCCGATTGACGGGAGGCGTGCGGTTGGCGCTCATTGCGCCGCCTCCCGGCCATCCAAGTCTTCCAACACCAGAGCAGCATGGCCGCCGCCAAAGCCGAGGATCAGGGCCAGCACGGTGCCCGGCGGCGCCGCCAGGGGCGTGGTGCCGTCGGCCAGGGCCATGCGCAGCGCGGGATCGAGGGACCAGTCCCGGGGGGGCTGCACGCCCGCTTCCAGGCAGGCCGTGAGCAACGCCAGCTCGGCGGCGCCGGAGGCGCCCAGGGTGTGGCCCAGGGCGGCCTTGAGGGTCACCAGGGGCGGCAGGGAGGCGAAGCGCTCGGCCAGCACGGCGGCTTCCACCGCGTCGTTGCCCGGGCTGCCGGCGGCCTGGACCTTGACCAGGCCGACGTCGGCGGCTTGCCGGCCGGCCTCGGCCAGGGCGGTATCAATGGCGCGGGCGATGGCCGGGGCCACGGCGCCGGCTGGGTCGCTGCCATCCACCACCCCGGCCAGTCCGGCCACCGCCCAGCGCGCCCCGGGGGGCGCGTGGCGGGTCAGGCGCAGGGCGGCCACCGCCTCCCCCAGCACCAGGCCGTCCCGCGCCGCGCCGAAGGGCCGCGCCGCCTCCGGCGAGAGCAGCTGCATGGCGGCAAAGCCGGCCAGGGTGAAGCGGTTGGACAGCTCGACCCCGAGCACCAAGGCCGAATCCCAGGGGCCGTCGGTCAGCATGTCCCGGGCGGCGGCCAGGGCGTTCATCGCCGAGGTACAGGCGGTGGATACCGCGAACACCGGCCCCTGCCAGTCGAGCCAGGCGGCGATGCGCCGGGTGAAATCGGTGCAGTCGGTGGACGGGCAACGGGCCAGGGCCAGGGCCTCCACCGCCCCCACGTCGTTGGACGACGAGGCCACGAACAGGGGGCCGGAGCGGTCGGCGGCAGGGTTGCCGGCATCGGCCTGTTTCTCTGCCGACTTCTCTGCCTGCGCCACGGCCCGGCGCACCAGCTCCCGGGCGCGTTCGTACCAGGCCTCCATATTGCCGCTGGGCGCGGAAGGCGCCACCTCGGCCGGGATACCCCGGTAGGGCCAGGATTCGGCGTCGCTCCCCTCCCCCAGGGTCACCCGGACAGTGGCCGCCCCCACGGGGGAAGCACCGGCGGCCAGGGTATCCAGGGCGGCGGCCAGGCTCCCGCCGAGGCAGGACACCAGGCCCCGGCCGGCGAGGTACACCGGGGGGCGGCGGGAAACGCCGGGGGAAACGGAAGGATCGGGCAGCGCGGCGGCCATGCGGAAAGAGGCGCGGCCGGGGTCAGGCGACCGGAGCGACCGGGGCGGCCGCCAGGCGGGCCTCGGCCAGCCGGACGGTGAGGTGCTCGGCCAGGGTGGCGAGGCAGGCCAGGGCGCGGCGGGTTTCCTTGCTGTCGGCCATGCGCACGCCATAGCGGCGCTGGATCGCCATGGAGATCTGCAAGGCGTCGAGGGAATCGAGCTGGAGGCGCGATTCCGGGCCGAACAGGATTTCGTCCGAAGCGATCCCGCCGGCGGGTTCGTCCTTGTCCGCGGCGTCCAGCACCAGGGTCTTGAGTTCGTCGATGAGGGCTGCGTTCATGACAGGGTCTTCCGGGAGAAGAGCAGGCGCGCCGCCGCCAGCATGGCCGCGGCGAAGGCGAACAGGATGGCGGCCTGGGGCAGCACCTGGGCCGGGCCGCCGCCCCGCACCAGCACGCCCACCAGGCCGTCCAGGGCCCAGTTCATGGGCGACAGGGCGGCCACCCGCTGCATGGCGGCGGGCATGATGAAGGTGGGCACCATGATGCCGCCCACCGCCGCCATGAGGATGTTGATGACCGGGCCGATGGCGTTGGCCTGGGCGTGGCTGCGCACCAGGCAGGCGACGCACAGGGCCAGGCCCACGGCGGCGGCGCTGATGGCGGCCAGCACCAGCAGCAGGGCCAGGGGGTCGATCCCGGCCAGGGACAGGCCATCGCCGCCCAGAAGAGGCATCAGCCATACTCCCACGGCCAGCATCAGGGCTGCCTGGACGCCGTTCACGATGAAATAGGGAATGGCCTTGGCCGCCACCTGGACGCCATCCGGCACCCCCAGGGCAGACAGGCGCGCCAGGGTGCCGTCGCTCCGCTCCTGCACCAGCAGGTTGGCCATTGCCGCCACCACGAAGAACATGCCGAAGATCAGCCAGGCCGGCACGTTGTGCTGCACGGCGGACAGGCGCAGGCCCTGGGGGCCGCCGCTGCGCTCGCTGGCGATGAAGCGCCCGATGTCCGCCGCCCCGGCCGGAGCCAGGCCCATGAAGCGCTCCATGAGGAACAGGGCGCGCACCTCCCCCACCAGGGCCGACAGCTGGGCGGCGGTGACGCGCTGCACGCCGCCGTCCATGCCCGGTTCCACCACCAGCCGCAGGGGCGGCGCCGACGGGGCCTGGGGTGCCGACAGGGCGTCGGAAAAACCCGCATCCAGCACCAGCACGTACTTGAGGTTGGGCGCCCCTTGGCCGCCTTGGGAGGAGAGCGCCGCCCGCCAGTCCGCCGGCAAGGGCCGGGGAGTGCCGTGCTCTTCCTGCCAGCGCTCGACGAAGCGGGTCGCCGCCGGCCCGTCGTCGTGCTGGGCGATGGCGTAGGCCAGGGTGTCGGCGGGCGGGTTGTAGGCGTTCTTGAGGGCCAGGGACATCACCACGATGAACACCAGGGGCATCAGGAACAGGGCCCCCAGGCCGTGCAGATCGCGGCTCAGGGCGAGGAATTCCTTGCGGATCAGGGCGGCCAGCATGTCAGTCGCGCAGGGTGCGCTGGGTCAGGTCGAGGAACAGCTGTTCCAGGGAGCACTCGCCGTAGCGGGCGCGGCGCACCGTACCGCCGGCAGCGGCCACGGCAGCCAGGGCCGGGGCCGGGTCGCCGTCGGCCAGCAGGTCCACCACCACGCCGCTCCCCTCTTCCCGCGCCGTGCCGAAGGGCGCCAGGACGGCGGCCAGGGCGGTCCGTTCCAGGCCGTCGGCCTCGACGCGCAGCTGGCGGGCGCCCTCGGCGTGCAGGTCGGCCAGGGGGGCGTCGCGCAGCACCCGGCCGTGGTCGACGATGACCACCCGGTCGGCGATAGCCTCGATCTCGTCCATGTAGTGGGAGGTGTAGATGATCGCCGCGCCGCCGTCGGCCAGGCGGCGCACGGCATCGAGCAGGAAGGCCCGGGACTGGGGGTCCACGCCGACGGTGGGCTCGTCGAGGACGATCAGCTCCGGCTCGGGCAACAGGGCAATGGCCAGGTTGAGGCGGCGCTTGAGCCCGCCGGAAAGGCGCGCCGCCCGTTGGCCGGCGAAGCGTTCCAGTTGGGTGAAGGCCAGGCAGGCGGCGGCCCGTTCCCGGGCCTTGGCGCCGTGCAGGCGGGCGGCACCGGCGAAGCAGGCCAGGTTTTCGGCCACGGTCAGGGCGGGGAAGAAGGCGTATTCCTGGGGCGCCACGGCGATGCGGGTGGGGGCCTGGCGGCGCACCTCGGCAAGGGGCACGCCGTCGATGGCGATCGCCCCCTGCTGGATCGGCAGCTGGCCGGACAGGTGGGAGATCAGGGTGGTTTTGCCCGCGCCGTTGGGGCCGAGCAGGCCCAGCACCGCGCCCCGCCCGGCGGCCAGGGATACCCCGGCCAGGGCCGGCTCGGCAGCGCCGGGATAGCGGTAGGCCAGGTCGCGGACTTCCAGCATGGACGGCATCGGAAGGCTCGCCCCGGCGCTCAGAGGGCGCCGCGCAGGTCGCGGAAGAAGGCGGCTTCCCGTTCCGCCTGCTCGCGCAGCAGTGCTGCCAGGGCGGACGGATCGAGGGTTTCCCGGCCCTTGAGCATGCGCGCGGCGCGCAGGGCAAAGACGCGCCAGTGGTCGCCGATGGTCAGCAGCCGCGCCGAGAACTCGGCCAGCACCGGCTTATCGCACAGCTCGGCGGCTTCCTGGAGGAAAGCGGCGTAGAGGAAGCGGAAGCCGGCGCCGCCGGTGCCGATCTCTTCCTGCATGCGCACCATGTGGCCGATGAAGGCGGCGCTGGCCGGAGCCTGGGGGTCGAGGGCGGCGATGCGCTTGGCCAGCAGGCCCATGGCCCGCACCCCGACGATGGGCACCGGCGCCAGCATGGCGCGGGCGGTGCGGCGAATGGCGGCGAGCACGGCCTGGGGATCGACCCCATCGCGCCCCACACCCAGCACCCGGTAGAGCAGGCCCTTGGGCGCCAGCAGGCCCTTGGCGAAGCGGGCCCGGGCCAGATCGGCCCGGGAGCAACGCTGGGGCGTCTCGAACACCGGGTCGCTGATCAGGTAGTCGTCCCCTTCCCGACCGATCACCAGCAGGTTGTGGCCGTTGAAGTGGAAGCGCATGTCCTCGGGGAAGTAGGACAGCCAGAACACCGAGGTTTGCAGCCCCACCACCTCGCCGGCGTCGAGCAACTGGTCGAGGCGTGCCTGGCCCGCTTCCGGGCGGCGGAAGGTCTCGAAAGAGAGCTTCAGCCCCAGGGGCTTGGCCAGGCCGCGGATGATGGCCCGGGGCGGCATGCGGTAGGCGATCAGGGGCAGGCCCTGGAGCTTGACGAAGGGCAGGTAGGCGAAGGCCAGGGCGCCGGACAGGCCGAAGGCCATGGCCTCCGACAGGGGCAGGCCGGCGTGGCTGACCAGGGTCGAGATGGCGCCGCTCTCGCAGTGGGCGGCGTGGCGGTGCTGGAAGGCGGCGGAGGTTTCTGCGGAAGATTCGGCGGAGGTGGGCAGCGCGGCGTTCATGGCAGGCGGGTCAGTTGGTCCACGGTCAGGCCCAGGGCGTCGGCGTAGCGGGCCAGCAGGGCGGGCTTGAGGCGGGCGAACACCGCCGGGCGCAGGTGGCGGCGCACCCGCCAGCGCCACAGGCCGCTGGCCTGGGCGAGCAGGGCCAGGTCCATGCGCCGGGCGTACATCCAGTACTCCAGGGACGAGGCCGTCCCGGCGGCGACCCTGGCCCGGGCCTCATCGGCCTGCTGGCGCAGGGCGTCCACCGCCTGGAGGGTGACGATCTCTTCCACTTCCCAACCTTGCGACGGGGCGGTGACGATGCGCCCCTGGGCGTCCCGGGCGTAGAGGGCCTTGCGCAGCCCGGCGTGGGTGCGGTTGCCTTCCTGGGGGACCTGGTCGAATTCCATCAGACCGCTTCCAGGTACACGAAACCGCAGGAGAAGCGGCCGCTTTCCGGCACGTACATGAGGATGCGCTGCCCCTTTTCGATGCGGCCGCTCTTGAACAGCTCGTCGAGCATGATGTAGGGCGAGGCGGAGCCGGTGTTGCCTTTGTCCGACAGGTTGGTGAACCAGCGCTCCCGGGGCACCGGCAGGCCGATTTCGACCAGGCGCCGCTCCAGTTCGTCGGCGAAGAACCAGGACGACATGTGGGGCAGGAACCAGTCGATGCCGTCCGCCGTCAGGCCGCGCTTGGCGGCGATGGCGGCCAGGGGCTCGGCGAAGGTGGCGGTGCCGATGTTGTCGTTGAGCAGGCGCACGTCCTGCTTCACGGCGAAGATCGACTGGGCGCCCCAGGCATCCGCCGAATAGCGCAGCCAGCCCTTGAGGCCGCCGTCGGCGGTCTTGTCGGCGCCGGCGTACATGCAGGCGGGCAGCTGGTGGGCCGCCGACGACAGGTCGATCCAGTGGATGCGCAGGGACAGGGGCCCCCGGGGCTGGTTTTCCAGCAGCATGGCGCCGGCACCGTCGGAGAGCATCCAGCGCAGGAAATCCTTTTCGAAGGCCAGCTCGGGGCGCTCTTCCAGGGCCGCCACCTTGTGCTCGGCCTCGGCGTCGAACAGCTGGGCACGCAGCAGGGGCGAGGCCAGCTCGGAGCCGGTGGCCACGGCACGGCGCGCCTCGCCGGCGCGGATCGCCAGCCAGGCGTGCTTGAGGGCGGCGGTGCCGGCCAGGCAGATGCCGGCGCAGGAGACCACTTCCAGGCGCGGCCATTTCAGCTCGCCATGCACCATCACCCCGTGGTTGGGCATCAACTGGTCGGGCAGCGTGGTACCGGTGGCCAGCACGTCCACCTGCCCCGTGTCGCCCAGGCCCTCGATGGCGCGCACGGTGAGCTGGGCATTGGTCATGGCCGGCTCGCCGGTGGCCCGGTCGATGGCGTAGTGGCGGCTCTTGATGCCGTTGCTGCGCAAGACGACGCGCCGGGCCCGGGAAGGCTTGCCGCCAACCATGCCGAGCACCTGCTCGATCTCGTCGTTGGACACCGGATCGAACGGCAGGTAGGCGGCGGTGCGGGTGATGAAGACGTCAGTGCTCATACAGGGAAAGGCGCTCCCGGCCGGAACCGGAGGGTTGCTCGAAATGGGTTTTGAGGGCGCCCAGGCGGCGGCGCAGCAGGGGACGCAACAGGGTCTGGACGGTCAGGCTGAGAGGCACCACGGCGATGATCGCCGCGATCAGGAAGGCCACGTAGGCGGCCAGGGCCGGCACACGCCGCGCCGCGCCCGGGGGGCCGATCCAGCGCAGCAGTTTGCCCCAGACGAAGAAGCTGCGGGTGCCCACCTTCTCGCTGGCAAGCAGGCGCGGATCGACCGTCACCGCCCCCAGGCCGGCGAGCAGCGGCCCCCTGCCCTGCTCCCCATCCCGGTCGAGGGCCTCGGCCAGGGCATGGCCGAAGCGGGTGGCGCCGGCGATGGTGGCGGCGTCGATGCCGGCAGGGGGCAGGCCCAGCCAGGCGTCGCGCCGGCCAGTGAGCATCCAGCGCGGCGTGGTAACGAGGGTGGCCAGGGTCGGCCCCGGGTCGGTGAAGGCCACATGATCGATCAGGCGGGCGCCCAGGGCGGCGAGGCGGGCCTTCATCTTCTCCTGGGCAAGCAGCCACATGTTGCGGCAGGCCACCACGGTGACCACCGGCTTGCCGGCCAGCAGCCGGACCGCCAGGGGATCGGCGAGAAAACCTTGGATCGGCAAGGACGGGGCCAGGAACCACACCTGGTAGGGCAGGATCACCAGGTCGAAATCCTCGTCGCCGGTGAGCCCGAGCGGAGCAAGCCGGGGGGGAACCTGGTGGGCGCTTTCGGGGAAAGCGTCGAGAAAGCGGAAAAACGGCCAGGGAAATGGGTAATCGGCTTCCGGACGCAGTTTTTCCACATGAACGTCGATGCGGCCGTTTTCCAGCAAGGGCGCCACGATCTGCCGGGTGATCGCCGACAGCTGGCCGCTCTGAGAATACTCCACCACCAGCACCCGCTTGCGCGGGGCGCCCGGACCGGGGCGAGTGACAGGAGCATGGGGCGGAAGTGCGGCCACGGAAAATGAAGGATGGGAAAAGGTTATTTTTTCGGCATTTTGGGAACGCCGACGCAAAAGAGCCGGAAGTCTAGCATTTCTGCTTGTCTTCCGGCTCTTTGGGAACCATTCGCAAACGCATAAAAGCTGCGCAAACGACGGCCCGGCCAGCATTTCCGGCATTCGCGCCGCACCGGCTGCCAGGGCAATCGGCGCGGCCCGGGGCGCTTACTTCTCGACGAAGGCGCGCTCAATCACGTAATGGCCCGGGTTGTTGTTGCGCGATTCCTCGAAGCCGCGGGAATCGAGCATGGCGCACAGGTCCTTGAGCATGGCGGGGCTGCCGCACAGCATGACCCGGTCGTCGTCTAGGTTCATGGGGGGCAGACCGATGTCCTCGAACAGCTTGCCGGTCTCGATCAGGTCGGTGATACGGCCCTGGTTGCGGAACTCTTCGCGGGTGACGGTGGGGTAGTAGATCAACTTCTCGGTCACTTCCTCGCCGAAGAACTCGTTCTGCTGCAGGTCGCCGTCGATGAAGTCGCCGTAGGCCAGTTCGCTCACGTAGCGCACGCCGTGCACCAGGATGACCTTCTCGTAGCGCTCGTAGACCTGGGGGTCCTTGATGATGCTCATGAAGGGGGCCAGGCCGGTACCGGTGGACAGCAGGTAGAGGTGCTTGCCCGGCAGCAGGTTGTCCATGATCAGGGTGCCGGTGGGCTTGCGGCTGACCAGCACTTCGTCGCCGACCTTGAGATGTTGCAGGCGGGAGGTCAGGGGGCCGTTGGGGACCTTGATGGAGAAGAATTCGAGGTGCTCGTCGTAGTTGGCGCTGACGATGCTGTAGGCCCGCATCAGCGGCTTGCCGTCGACCTGGAGGCCGATCATGACGAAGTGGCCGTTCTCGAAGCGGAGGCCGGCATCGCGGGTGGTGGTGAAGCTGAAGAGGGTATCGTTCCAGTGATGGACGGACAGGACGCGCTCGGTGGAGATGTTCGACATGGCTAAAAAGGAATAAGCAAGCCGCAAATACAGGCGAATGAGAAAAATTCGCAGCGAGTCTAGCACTTTTTGCTGACCTCGTGCTGCTCCGGTTTTCCACAAGCCCTTGAGCTTAAAAGAGAAAACCCCGTAAACGCCAAGGTTTTTCAGGGGTTTATTGATTTTTATCAGGGAATTGCCACCGGCGTATTCCCGGTCCCCACCCCAGTCCGGCGGCACGAAAACCCCGAGTTACGGCGGTTGCCGAATGACCCGCCCTCTCCCATCAGCGCCTCGCCTCACCCGAAGCGGCGCAAGCCAATCTGGTGCGTTCCCGAGTGCCAGCACCAAACCGGGGCGGAAGCACCGCTTCAGGCCGCCGTCAGGCAAGAACCCGAAAAAACCCAGCAGAAACAAGGCCGCATCCCGCCGCGGGTCTGCCATGCGCGCCCATCAGCCATGCCGCATTTCCCATGGCACGCCCCTTGCAGAACCAAGGGTGCCCCACTCTCGACACCACGCCATGCACCTCCTGCTCAAATACGACGGCCAGTACGCCCCTCCCCTCTGGCAAGCCCTCGGGGCCGAACATTCCGCCCTCCACGTCTGGCGCTTCACTCTGCCCGACGCTCCTTCCCTGGACGGGCTGATGGAAACCCTGGCCGCCGAGACCAACCAGTACATCCTGCAACAGACCTTCGCCCTGATCCACGACACGGGAGCGCCGCCCACCTCCCCCGGGGACGTGCTCGGGCGCATCACGCCGTTCAACACCCTCTATGCCCGGCGCCTTCATTCCTGGTTGGAAGGGGATCTGGCCCCCTACATCCGTATGCACTTCCAGCCCCTGGTGGATCTGGCCCAGGGCGGCGAGATCTTCGCCTTCGAGGCCCTGTGCCGGCTGCAGGACCCCCAGGGGCGGCTGCTCTCGGGGGCCGATGCCTTCCGCCTGGCCGCCCAGCTGCAACGGGAGGCGGACCTGGACCTGGAATGCCAGCGCCTGGCCTTGGCCGCCAAGGCCGGCGCCATCCCCGCCGACAAGCTGCTGTTCATCAACGTGCTGCCGCGCAACCTGGTGCACCAGGGCTGGATGAACAGCCTGTCCGAATCCCTGGAGCATCTGGGCATCGATCGGCGCCAGGTGGTGATCGAGGTGGTGGAATCGGAACGGGCCGATCCGGCCATGCTGGCGCAAAGCTGCGACGCCCTGCGCACCCGGGGGTTTCGCATCGCCCTGGACGACATGGGCTCGGGCTTCAACGGTCTGTCCACCCTGGCGGCGGTGCGCGCCGACTTCATCAAGGTGGACCGGGCCATCGTGCACGGCGCCCAGGGCAGCAAAGTGCGCTCGGTACTGCTGGAGGCCATCGTCTCCATGGCCCAGCGCCTGGGGGCCACGGTCATCGCCGAGGGGCTGGAACGGGCCGAGGACATCACCTTCGTGCGCGACATGGGCATCGGCTACGCCCAGGGCTACTACTTCGCCCCGCCCCGGGCCGAAGTCATCACTGCGGTGACGCCCCTGCCGGGCCTCGACGAATCCTGCCTGTCCCGGGCCAAGGACCGCTTCGCCCTCACCGACCTGATGGACCCCGGGGTGGCGGTGGAGATCCAGGAGCCCCTGGAGGCGGTGCGCCGCCTGTTCACCGACAACCCGTCCCTGGCCCTGGCCGTGGTCACCGACGACGCCCAGCCGATCGGCCTGGTGCGGCGCGGCCGGGTGCTCTCCAGCCATGCCAGCAAGACCCTGGGCAAACTCTCCGAGCCCCTGGCCCGCTCTCTGCCCAGCCGGCTCACCTCGGCAGCCCTGGCCCGGGTGCTGTACCACGACCGCAAGGACGCCGATCCCTGGGTGGTGACCTCGCCCGACGGCCGCTACCAGGGGATGATCCACCCCATGACCCTGATCGCCCAATTGCTGGCGCGGCGCGAGAACGGCAACAACCTGCATCCACTTTCCCAACTGCCCACCGGCCCCAGCCTGCGCCTGACCCTGGACAGCCGGCTGGCCCAGGGCCAGGAGTTGTGCCTGGTGTACATCGACCTGGACAACTTCAAGGCCTACAACGACCGCTACGGCTTCATCCGCGGCGACGCCATGATCCGCTCCCTGGCCGAGCTGCTGCGCTACCGCTTCGGCCAGCGCAAGGACTGCCTGCTCGGCCACATCGGCGGCGATGATTTCGTGCTCATCCAGGAACGCATGCCCGCCGGCCTGGTGCCGGAACTGCTCGACATCATGAGCCAGTTCCACGCCATCGCCGCCCACCTCTACGACCACGACGACGTGGCCCGGGGCCACTTCGTCACCGAGGACGGCAGCGCCTACCCGATCGCCAGCATGTCGGTGGCGGTGGTCACCGGCCTGGGGCCGGACGGAACGCCCCTGCCCAGTTCCCTGGCCGCCGCCGAGCGGGCCGCCGCCCTGAAGAAGATCGGCAAGGTGGCCGAAGGCAGCGTGGTGGTGGTGGACGGCACCCCGCCCGCCCTGCATCGGGAGAGCCCCCACGCCGCCCTGCGCGACTGGACCGACTCGGCCCTGGAAGCCCTCCGCGCCCTGGAGGAGGCGCCCCGGAGCAAGGATCCTCACGCCCTGGACCTGGCCTTCCGCACCTCGCCCTACTTCGAGATGGTGTTCGAGTTGGACGGCGCGGGCATGCAGCGCTACCCCAACTGGATCAATCCGGAGATGTACGGCCGCATCAAGGCCGGCGGCATGGGCGCCGACCGCTCCGCCCAGGCCTATTTCGCCGAGGTGCGGGACACCGGGCGGCCCTTCGTCTCGCCCATCTACCTGTCCACCGCCAGCGAGGATTTCTGCCTGACCCTGGCCGTGCCCCTGGCGGACGGCCAGGGGCGTTTCGACGGGGCGCTGGTGGCCGACATCAACATCGGCGCCCTGGCCGCCCTGCTGCGTCGGGAGGCCGCGCCAGCCTGACGGCTGCCCGTCCGGGCGAACGCCCCGCCAGCGCCCGGGGAGGCGCCTCCCCGGGCATTCCGTTTATTGCAGGGCGGTCTCCAGGTGCCGCAGCAGGTCCTTCAGTTCCCGGGCGGTGGCATACAGGCGCTGCACCCCGCCCCCCACGTTGTCGGTGGATTCCACGCTCTGGTTGGCCGCCTGGGCGATCCGCTCCATGCTTACCGCCACGTCGTGGGACGCCTGGGACTGCTGGGTGAGCATGTGGGAAACGTCGTCGGCCATGCCCAGGCACTTGTCGGTGGCAATGACGATGGAATCAAGACTGCGGCTACTTTCCTCGATCACCGCCGTGCCCGTGGTGACTTCCGCCGCGGTGTTCTGCATGGTCTGGACCGCACTGTGGGAGCGCTGGGTGATCTCGCTCACCACCGTGGAAATCTCGGCGGTGCTGCTGGTGGTGCGCTCCGACAGCTTGCGCACCTCGTCCGCCACCACGGCGAAGCCCCGCCCATGCTCACCGGCCCGGGCCGCCTCGATGGCGGCGTTGAGGGCCAGCAGATTGGTCTGTTCGGCGATGTCCTTGATGATGGTGGTGATGTGGCCGATGCGCTCCACATGCTGGTGCATGCCGTTCATTTCACCCAGGGCCCGTTCCACGATATCCACGATGCGCTGGGTGCCCTCGATGCTCAGGCCCATCTTGGACTTGCCCTGCTGGGCGATTTCCTGGGCCTGCTGGGTGGCCGCCACGTTCTGCTGGGTGAATTCGGAGACTTCCTGAATGGAGACGCTCATTTCCTCCAGGGCGCTGCCGATCTCCTCGACGCTGGCGCTCTGCTCGTTGGCGCTCTGCACCAGCTTTTGCATTTCCGCATCCAGGGCCTCGGCCCGGGCTTCCACTTCCTGGGACGAAAGCAGCACGTCGGCGAACATGGCGCGCAGGTGGATGCGCAAGGATTCGAGCTGTAGTTGGAGGCCCAGACGGTCGTTGCCATGGAGCAGGCTCTCGTGCAGGCGCCCCTCGTCGATGGCGAGAATGCCCTGGCGCACCCAGCGGATGGGCGCAAAGACGTTGCTGCGCAACCAGAGCATCTGGCCGGCCAACAGCACCGCCGCCACGGCCGCCAGCCCCAGGCCCGGAAACCCGCCGAGCCACCCCCCGGCCAGGGCGAAAAGCCCGCTGAGAACGCTCAGGACGCAGGTCAGCCGCCCCGGGCGCACGCTCCGCCCCACCTTGGCGGTGACGGGAAAAGCGCTCTGCTTGCCCCGGATCGCCGAATAGAGGGCGTCGGCCTTGGCCACCTCTTCCCGCCTGGGGGTATTGCGCACTGACATGTAGCCCACCGGCACGCCGTTTTCGGTGACGGGGGTGACGTAGGCCTCGACCCAGTAGAAGTCACCATTCTTGCAGCGGTTCTTCACCAGGCCCCGCCAGGGTAGCCCGGCCTTGAGGGTCTTCCACAGGTCGTCGAAGGCCTCCGGCGGCATGTCCGGGTGGCGCACGATGTTGTGACTGGCTCCCAGGAGTTCTTCCCGGGTGAAACCGCTGATATTGACGAATGAAGCGTTGGCGTAGGTGATGCGCCCCTTCAGGTCGGTTTTGGTGACGATCGGCTTGCCCGGCTCAAGGAAACGCTCATGAGCCGTCACGGGTAAATTGACCTTCATGCGTAGCCCCCATATCAGTCCGCGTGGTTGTCGATCCGTTGCGGTCGATCTTTCTGGGGACCCGGGCAGGCGTTGCACCGGTACTGCGCGCCACCGTTCTCGCCTCTTCATGGCCTTCCTGCTGCCACCTGGGCCGGTCATTGCCGCCTGCGGGTCCGACACATGCCGCGATTCCAGGAGAAATTCCCTGGTGCCGTCATGGACAAGCCAATGGCATTGGAGTTCATGCCCTACAAATATTTTTTGAGCAAAATCAAGCCTGAAACAGACCTTCCGGAAAACTGACCGATAGCGCGCACCATTCCGGGCAGCCCGCGAACGGGCAAGAAAAAGCCCCGGCACCTTGCGGTGCCGGGGCTTTCCAGACATTACTTCCGGGCGATGCGGATCGCTTAGAACTGATCCTCGGCCAGGGCCATCGTACCGCTCGCGCCGGCCACGATGCTCTCGGCCAGGCCGTCAGCCTGGGTGAGGATGTGGTCGGCGTAGAAGCGGGTGGTGACGACCTTGGCAGCGTAGAACGGATCGGCGTCGCCGCCATCGATCTTGGCCTGGGCGATCAGGGCCGCCCGGGCCATCTGCCAGCCACCGGCGACGATGCCGGTGAGCTTGAGGAAGGGCACCGAGCCGGCGTGGGCCGCCTTGATGTCGCTGCCGTAGGTGGCGACCATGTACTCGGAGGCCTTGGCCAGGGCGGCAACGCCGTCGGCCAGGCGGGCACGGATCACAGCGAACTGCTCGCCCTTGGCCTCGGCCAGCTTGCCCAGGGTCTGTTGCATCAGACCGAGCACGGCCTTCATGGTGGCGCCGCCTTCCCGGGCCATCTTGCGGCCGATCAGGTCGTTGGCCTGGATGGCGGTGGTGCCTTCGTAGATGGCGGTGATGCGGGCATCGCGCAGGTGCTGGGCGGCGCCGGTTTCCTCGATGAAGCCCATGCCGCCGTGCACCTGCACGCCGGTGGAGGCGATCTCGATCGACTGCTCGGTGCTCCAGCCCTTGACCACTGGGATCATCAGGTCGGCGAAGGCCTGGTTCTTGGCCCGCTCGGCCTCGTCCGGATGGTGCTTGGCGGCGTCCATGGCGGCGGCGACCACGTAGGCCAGGGCGCGCATGGCCTCGGTCTGGGAACGCATGTTCATGAGCATGCGGCGCACGTCCGGGTGCTTGATGATGGCGACCTTGGGACCGCCGCGCACACCCACCTCGGTGCCCTGGATGCGTTCCTTGGCGTAGTCGCGGGCGCGCTGGTAGGCGCGCTCGGCCAGGGCCACGCCTTCCATGCCCACGGCGAAGCGGGCGGCGTTCATCATGATGAACATGTATTCCAGACCACGGTTTTCCTGGCCGACCAGGTAACCGATGGCGCCGCCGTTGTCGCCGAAGGCCATCACGGCGGTGGGGCTGGCGTGGATGCCGAGCTTGTGCTCGATGGACACGCAGTAGGCGTCGTTGCGCTCGCCCAGGCTGCCGTCGGCGTTGACCATGAACTTGGGCACGACGAACAGGGAGATGCCCTTCACGCCTTCGGGGGCGTCGGGCAGGCGGGCCAGCACCAGGTGCACGGTGTTGGACACCATGTCGTGGTCGCCGTAGGTGATGAAGATCTTCTGGCCGAACACCTTGTAGGTGCCGTTGCCCTGGGGCTCGGCGCGGGTGCGCACGGCGGCCAAGTCGGAACCGGCGTTGGGCTCGGTCAGGTTCATGGTACCGGTCCATTCGCCGGTCACCATCTTCGGCACGTAGCGCTGCTTGAGCTCGTCGGAGCCGGCCACCAGCAGGGCCTCGATGGCGCCCTGGGTGAGCATGGGGCACAGGGAGAAGGCCATGTTGGCCGACTTCCACATCTCGTTGACCGGGGTGGAGATGATCTTGGGCAGGCCCTGGCCGCCGAATTCGGGGTCACAGGCCAGGGCGGTCCAGCCGTTCTCGGCGAACTGCTGGTAGGCGGCCTTGAAGCCGGCCGGCATGGTCACGGCGTTGTTGGCCCATTTGGCGCCTTCCTGGTCGCCGCTGTAGTTGAGGGGCGACAGGACATTGCCGGCGAACTTGGACGCTTCGTCGAGGATGGCATCGGCCAGGTCGGCGGTCGCTTCTTCGCAGCCGGGCAGCTGGGCAACCTGCTCCAGACCGGCCAGTTCCTGCATCACGAACTGCATTTCGCGAAGGGGGGCGATGTATTCAGCCATGGAAAGCTCTCCTTAATGGTGGATGCGTTGATTTGAGCAAGCGAACTACGGTCGTTCTGTTTTATTTTTTGGCCAGGTACTGGGCATCGTCGAACAGCGACACCCATTCGGGCCGGTAGATCACCATCAGGGTCACCACCATCCCGGCCAGCCATCCCTCAGAAAAGCCAAGCAGCAAAAAGTACGGCAGGTAATCCTCGAACAGCGTGCCGAAGGGGTAGAGCCCCGCACTGCCGAGGGCCAGCAGGACGGTCAGGCCGGTGAGGAACACCACCAGGGCCGAACCAAAGAATCCGTTGGCGAAGATGAAGACGAAGACGTTTTTGGGCAGGTAGCGGTCCCCCAGCCGGAACAGCCCCCAGCTGAGGCCCACCGGCAGGGCCACCATGAGCAGCGCATTGAGGCCGAAGGCCTCCCAGCCGGCACTGCCGTTGAGCGTCACCGCCGCCAGCACCGCGGTCAACCCGAGGAAAGCCAGGTTCGGCCCCACCTCCAGGGTGAACACCATGGCGCCGAGCAGGTGCAGGGACAGGCCGGGAAGCACTCCGGCCTTGAGGCTCCACAGCAGCGTCAGGGCGACGATGGAGCCGAGCCAGACATTGCTCAACCCACCGTCGGTGAGACGCCGCCACGGCGCCCAGCGCAGCGCCCCGGCCAGAATCAGCGCGAACAGCCCCCAGCCGACGCCGATCCAGGCGCTGCCGAGAAGGCCGTCCGGCAGGTTCATGGCCGGGGGCGGGCCGCTCAGAGGGCGGCGGTGAGCTGGGGCACGGCCTCGAAGAGGTCGGCCACCAGACCGTAGTCGGCCACCTGGAAGATCGGCGCTTCCGGATCCTTGTTGATCGCCACGATCACCTTGGAATCCTTCATGCCGGCCAAGTGCTGGATCGCGCCGGAGATGCCGACGGCGATGTACAGCTCGGGGGCGACGATCTTGCCGGTCTGGCCCACCTGGTAGTCGTTGGGCACGAAGCCCGCGTCCACCGCGGCGCGGGAAGCGCCCAGGGCGGCGCCCAGCTTGTCGGCCAGGGGCTCGAGCAGGGCCTTATAGTTGTCGCCGTTGCCGACACCGCGGCCGCCGGAGACGATCACCTTGGCGGCGGTCAGCTCGGGACGCTCGGACTTGGTGATCTCGCGACCCACCAGCTTGCTCTTGCCGAAGTCGGCAGCAGCGGCCACCGGCGCCACGCTGGCGGCACCGCCGTCGGCGGCAGCGTCGAAGGCGGTGGTACGGACGGTGATGACCTTCACCGCGTCGGCGGACTTGACCGTGGCCAGGGCGTTGCCGGCGTAGATCGGGCGGACGAAGGTGTCGGCGCCTTCAACACCGACGATGTCGGAGATCTGGGCCACGTCGAGCAGGGCGGCAACGCGCGGCAGGGCGTTCTTGCCGTTGGCGGTGGCGGGGGCCAGCACGTGGCTGTAGCCGCCGGCCTTGGCCACGTCGACGATCAGGGCGGCCAGGTTCTCGGCGGTCTGGTCGCCGTAGTGGGCGGCGTCGGCCAGCTTCACCTGGGCCACGCCGGCCAGCTTGGCGGCCTGGTCGGCCACGGCGGCGCAACCGGCACCGGCCACCAGCACGTGGATGTCGCCGCCGATCTTGGCGGCAGCCGTCACCGCATTGCGGGTGGCGGCCTTGAGTTGGGCGTTGTCGTGTTCGGCAATAACGAGAATGGCCATTTAGATCACCTTCGCTTCGTTCTTGAGCTTTTCCACCAGCTGGGCCACGTCGGCCACCATCACGCCGGCCTGGCGCTTGGCCGGCTCGGCGACCTTGATGGTGGTCAGGCGGGGGGCCACATCGACGCCCAGGTCGGCCGGCTTGACGGTGTCGAGCGGCTTCTTCTTGGCCTTCATGATGTTGGGCAGGGTGGCGTAGCGCGGCTCGTTCAGGCGCAGGTCGGTGGAGATCACCGCCGGCAGGCTGACTTCCAGGGTTTCCAGGCCGCCGTCCACTTCGCGGGTCACGGTGGCCTTGTCGCCGGCCACCACGACCTTGGAGGCGAAGGTGGCTTGCGGCCAGTTGGCTAGGGCGGCGAGCATCTGACCGACCTGGTTGGCGTCGTCGTCGATGGCCTGCTTGCCGCAGATCACCAGTTGGGGCTGTTCCTTGTCGGCCAGGGCCTTGAGCAGCTTGGCCACGGCCAGGGGCTGCAGGGTCTCGGCTTCTTCGGCGCTGGTTTCGATCAGGATCGCCCGGTCGGCACCGATGGCCAGGGCCGCGCGCAGGGTTTCCTGGCAGGCGGCGGCGCCGGCGGAAACGGCCACCACTTCGGTGGCAATGCCGGCTTCCTTGAGGCGGACGGCCTCTTCAACGGCGATTTCGTCGAAGGGGTTCATCGACATTTTCACGTTGGCGATATCCACGCCCGTGCCGTCGCTCTTGACCCGCACCTTGACGTTGTAATCCACCACTCGCTTGACTGGTACCAGGATCTTCAAGACTTTCTCCTCACAAGTGTCCTCTGTCCGAGGGAAACATGAGCGCACATGCTACGCCGGCGCACGCCCCTTTGCATGCCCCGCCGCCGGGCGGAGCATTCCGCAGCGCCCGCCCCGCCGCGGTTTGACAGCGAATGGGGCACCCCGGACAATAAGCCCATACCTTGCGGTATGGATTCGCATACGGTACCGTATGGAAAAAAACGCGTCAAGCCGTCGTCCCGCCCGGGTTTCCAGGCGCAAGGCCGGCCAAGCGCATCGCACCGCCACGGCGCTGCCCCCTCCCCCAACACTCTCGGGACCCGCCATGCCCCAGGAACGCGTCAAAACCCGTACCTCGCTGGACCGCAGCGACTGGATTCACGCCGCCCTCGACGTCCTGGCCGACAAGGGCCTGGACGGCCTGCGCGTGGAAGTGCTGGCAAAAGCCTTCGGCGTCACCAAGGGCAGCTTCTACTGGCACTTCAAGGACCGCCAGGATCTGCTTTCCGCCGTCCTCACCCTGTGGAAGGAAGGACGGATCAAGGACATCATCAAGCAGACCACCGCCGCTCCCGGCCGCACGCTGCCCCAGATCTACCACGTCATCGAGGTGTACTCGGCGGCCCGCAGCCGCAAGGGGATGAACATCGAACTGGCGATCCGCGACTGGGCCCGGCGCGATCCCGAAGCCGCCGCCGTGGTCGAAGAGGTGGACCGCTGGCGCCTCGAATGCGCCAGCCGCCTGTTCATCGAATGCGGCCTGCCGGAAAAGGAAGCGAAGAGCCGCAGCCTGCTGCTCTACGCCTACGTCTTCGGCCAGAGCCTGATGGTGTTCGACCAATACGACGCCGACGTGCCGAGCCTGCAAAGCTGGATCGCCGACGTCATCACCCTCCCCACCCCCCCGGCGTTCCCCGCCGGCAACGCCGTTCCGGCCACCCAATCATGACCACGCCCCTCACCCACGTCTGCGTCTACTGCGGCTCCAACACCGGCACCCGCCCCGAATACGCCGAGGCCGCCCAGCAGCTGGGCCGCCTGCTGGCCGAGCGGAGCCTGACCCTGGTCTATGGCGGTGGCAACATCGGCCTGATGGGCATCGTCGCCGACGCCACCCTGGCCGCCGGCGGCCGGGTCGAGGGCATCATTCCCCAGGCCCTGGTGGACAAGGAAGTGGCCCACCTGGGGCTGACCGAACTGGTCACCGTGGCCAACATGCACGAGCGCAAGCTGGAGATGGCCAACCGGGCCGGCGCTTTCATCGCCCTGCCTGGCGGCATCGGCACCCTGGAAGAGCTGTTCGAGGTGTGGACCTGGCTGCAACTGGGCTTTCACGCCAAGCCCGTGGCCCTGCTCAACACGGCCGGCTACTACGACCACCTGCTCAAGTTCATCGACCATCAGGTGGATGAGCGCTTCCTCAAGCCGCACCAGCGCGACCTGCTCCAGGTGAGCGCCGATCCGGCCGCCCTGCTCGACCGGATCGCCAGCTACCAGCCCGAAGCGGGCGACAAATGGTATTCGCGCCGCAATCTCGCCTGAATCTCGCCGAAAACCGACGCCAGCATCGCATTCCGCCCCCGAAAGCGGCGGATGAAACGGGAACAAAGGCCAAACCCGTCCGGTTTTTCTATACGTAACCCCCGCCGGATCGCAAGCAACCGCGCGGTGCCATAGCGAAAATGGCGACAAATTTATTTTGTTGCGTATAATATTTCATTGATATTTCAGATCAGCTTCAAAGCTGTCGAAAACATCAATAAAAATGCTTAAAAAATAAGAGCCGGCAGCAATGACCGGACAGCAGCGGCACGCTCAAGCAGCGCCGTTCCGCCCACCCCCCGCGAGACAAACACCCCATGAAGGCCAACCTCCCCGTCACCGGGGTCGAGCGCATGCTCGACCCCGGGCGCCCGATCGTCACCAAGACCGACACCAAAGGCCGCATCACCTACGCCAACGATGCCTTCGTGCAGATCAGCGGCTTTTCCGCCGCCGAACTGATTGGCCAGAACCACAACGTGGTGCGCCACCCGGACATGCCGCCGGAAGCCTTCGCCGACCTGTGGAGCACCGTCCAGGCCGGCCTGGCCTGGCGGGGTCTGGTCAAGAACCGCTGCAAGAACGGCGACCACTACTGGGTCGACGCCTATGTCACCCCCATCACCGAGGACGGCCACGCCGTCGGCTACATGTCGGTGCGCTCCCGCCCTTCCGCCGAGGATGTGCGGGCGGCGGAAAGCCTTTACGACGTCGTGCGCCGCCAGCAGGCCACCCTGCCCGCCACCGCCCGGCAGCGCCACCGCCTGTCGATCAAGCAATCCCTGCTGGCCTTTTCCGTGGCCTTGATCGCCCTGCCCCTGGCCGCCACCCAGGTGCCGGCCCCCTGGCTGCTCACCGTGCTGGCCGGCAACACCCTGCTCGCCCTGGCTTTTGCCGCCTGGCTGTTGAGCAACGTGCGCCTGCCCCTCAAGCAGGCCAACGCCATCATCCGGGAACTGAGCGAGGGCCGGCTCAACGCCGCCTTCGCGCCGCAGCACCGCTTCAAGCTCAACCGCCTGACCATGCGCCTGCAATCCCTGCGGGTGCATCTGCGCGCCATCTTCGCCGACGTGCTGGCCCATAGCCGGCAGGTGGAAGAAGAAGCCCATTCGATCCAGGCCCAGATGGCGTGCATCACCACCACAGCCCGGGAACAGGCCGGCCACGTGGAATCGGTGAGCGCCTCCATGGAACAACTGGCGGTGGCCTCGGCGGACATCGCCGGCCACGCCGGCACCGGCTTCAGCCTGGCGGAACAGGCCCTGGCCGAGGTAGGCCACGGCCAGGCCCAGATGGCCGAAACCCGGACCCTGTCGCACCAGGTGCTGGCAGTGGTCGGCTCCCTGCACGGTCAGCTCGAACGCCTGGGCCAGTCGGTGGGCCAGATCGGCTCCCTGAGCAACACCATCCGGGAGATCGCCGACCAGACCAATCTGCTCGCCCTCAACGCCAGCATCGAGGCCGCCCGGGCCGGCGAGGCCGGGCGCGGCTTTGCCGTGGTGGCCGACGAGGTGCGCAAGCTGGCCGAGCGCACCGGGGATTGCACCGCTGACATCGCCGCCACCCTGGTGGATATCGGCCGGGAATCCCAGGCCGCTCTGGACACCATGGGCGAAGCCGCCGCCCGGATCGAGCAGAGCGGCAGCCAGATCGAACGCTGCGACCAGAGCCTGGCCGCCATCCGCCAGGCCAGCGAATCGGCCCGCCGGGCCAGCGAGGAAATCCGCACCATGCTGGAGCAGCAGGCCAGCCTGACGGAGAACGTGGCCCAGACCCTGGAGCGTTTCCGCCAGAACCTGGAACAGGGGGTGGAGGACGTGGAGAAGGTGGGGGCCTCGGTGGAGGTTCTGACCCGCACGGCGGATGAGCAATACCAGCTGGTGCGCCACCTGGAAGGCCGGCTGGGCTGATTCCGCCCGGCGTCCTCACGGGCCGCCTGCGGGCGGTCTTTGCACTCATGGGTAGAGCGAACGGCCGGCGATGGGATCGCGGGCCGAACGCCCGGCACCTATCCCTTGCGCGACTGGAGCAGCTGAAACACCCGGTCGAGCAGTTCGGTGCCCTGGGCCAGGGCATCCTCGTCGATGCCAGCGAGCAGGTCCCGGCTGAAGGCATCGAGTTCCTGTTGCAAGCCTTCAGTCAGGATCAATCCTTCGGTGGTCAGGGTCAGGAGCTTGCTGCGCCGGTCCTTGGGATCGGTGCTGCGGACGACCCAGCCCTGCCCTTCCAGGCGGTCGAGCAGGCGCACCAGGGTCGGCCCCTCGATGGCCAGGCGCCCGGCCAGCTCGGTCTGGTTCATCGGCTCGGCCCGGTTGCGCAGGATCAACAAGGTGCGCCAGGTGGCCTGGGACAGGCCGGTGGGCTTGAGCCGCTGGTCCAGGGCCTGGCGGTAGAGGGCGGCGGTGCGGTGCAGCAGAAAGGCAAAACGTTGCGGCAGGTTGTCCATGTTCCTTCTCTCCGGAACGGGAATGGCGCCCGGGCATGTGGTATTGCGGCGCCGGACGGCACGGCCGCAGGCGCGGGCATGGGCGTCGAAGCGTTGCAGCGCCGGATCGGGCGGTGAACGGGCAGGTGAAGTTTCGTCGCGGCAATCGGCAATCGGCACTCAGCAATCGAAACTGCGCGCTCAACCGCTCCTGAAACTTCGTCACAATAATTAGCTTGCTAATTATTTCTCCGATACCTTATCATCTTTGCATTAGCCCGGCAAGGAAGGATCGCCGGTACTCGGCCCCAGCGCGCTCCGGCGCCCTCTTCCCGTCCATGACCGCTCCCCACACTCCGCCGCCCCATCCCCGCTCCCTGGCCGCCCTGCGCCAGCGCCACGGCGACGCCTACAAATGGCGCCTGCTCATCGCCATGTCCGTGGGCATGGTGGCGTCCGTCATGTCGGCCACCATCTTCAACGTGGCCACGCCCCACTTGATGCGCGACTTCGGCCTGGGCCACGACGCGGTGCAGTGGGCGGTGACCGCCTACATGGCGGCCATGACCGTGGCCATGCTGCCCACGGCTTGGCTGATCGACCGCTTCGGCTTCCGCCACGTCTTTCTCGGCGCCCTGGTCATTCTCGGCATCGGCAGCATCGGCGGCGCCCTGAGCCCGGCCTTCGGCGTGGTGGTGGCGATGCGCATCCTGCAAGGGCTGGCCGCCGGCATGCTGCAACCCATGTCCACCCTGATGGTGTTGCGCGCCTTCCCCCTCGAAGACCAGGGCCGAGCCATGGGCCTGCTCGGCTTCGGCATCGTCCTGGCCCCAGCGGTGGCGCCGGTGCTGGGGGGCTTTCTGGTGGACCACTTCGGCTGGCGGCCGATCTTTTTGATCGTCCTGCCCGGCTGCATCCCGGCCCTGATCATGGGCCACTTCCTGATGCCCCTGCGCGACGTGGATACCCCCTCCGGCCTGCCGCCCCGCCATGGCTTCGACTGGTGGGGCCTGGGCCTGCTCGGCACCGCCATCCTGGCCCTGTTGCAGACTGCCAGCGGCCTGCACGCCCACGGCTTCGCCTCCCTGCCGACCATGGTCGGGGTGAGCATTGCAACGGTGGCCCTGGCCCTGTTCGTCCGCCATTCGCGGCGCGTGCCCGGCGCCCTCATCCAGGCCAGCATCTTCCGCGACCGGCCGCTGCGCGTCGGCACCGTGGTGGCCTTCACTTACGGCCTGGGCCTGTTCGGCTCCACTTACCTGTTGCCGGTGTTCATGCAGACCGTGCTGCACTTCAACGCCACCTCCGCCGGCCTGGTGCTGCTGCCCAGCGGCATCGCCCTGGCCCTGATGATGCCGGTGGCGGGCAACCTGACCAACAAGCTCGCCACCCACCGCCAGACCGCCGCCGGCATGGCCCTGTTCGCCTTGGCCTTCTTCATGTTCTTCGCCGTGGCCTATGGCGAGCATCCGGCCTGGCTGGCCGCCGGCCTGACGGTAGCCGCCGTGGTCAGCCGCATCGGCCTGGCCCTGACCCTGCCGGCGCTCAACATCGGGTCGCTACGCACCCTGCCCAAGGACAAGACGGCCCAAGGCTCCAGCCTGACCAACTGCGTGCGCCAGGTGGGCGGCACCATGGGCATCAGCCTGGGGGCCGTGTTCGTCGAGACCCGCAGCCAGATGCTCGGCGGCGGCAACGGCGCCGAGCACGAGGCCTTTGCCGAAGCCTTCCTGATCATCGGCGCGCTGTTCGTCCTGGCCACCGTGATCGCCCTGGGCATGAAAGCAAAAACCGCCCAGCCCGAAACCGTTTCGGAGTGAGCGGCAAGGCATGGGCAGGAAGCGTGGCGGGGCGCCGGAGTCAGCCAGAGTCAGCTGTCGGCCGGGGTCAGCCCTCGGCCGGAGTCAGCGGAGTCAGCCAGTGGCAGCCATCGGTCGTTTGTCGGCCCGGTGCTGCCCCGGAATCTCCTGAACCCACGGCCCCCTCTCCCGCCCTCAGCCCCAGGCTTTCACCCGGGGCAAAATCGGCGTCGTATTTTTTTGGCCTGGCCGGAACACCGCGCCAGTGCTTGATCTCCAGGCACCCTACCCACAGCGCAAGAATTGGCGCGGCTCTCCAGGCATACCCCGTGAAAGTCCGCGCCAGGCCTAGGGTTTAGGGCAGCCGCTCGAAAGCGGCCCCGTAGCGCCGGCTGTCAACGCCGGATCAGCAGCCCTTCCACACCGCCGGACGCTTGGCAATGAAGGCGTCGATGCCCTCGGCCACGTCCTCGGCCATGGCGTTGCAGGCCATCACCTCGCCGGCCAGCTGGTAGGCGGACTCCAGCCCCATTTCCAGCTGGCGGTAGAACACCTGCTTGCCGGCGGCCACGGCCACCGGGGTCTTGGCGATGATGCTGGCGGCCAGCTTGTCCACCTCAGCGTCGAGCTGCTCCAGGGGCACCACCCGGTTCACCAGGCCCCGTTCCTTGGCCTCGGCGGCCGAGATGAATTCCCCGGTGAGCAGCATCTCCATGGCCTGCTTGCGCCCCAGGTTGCGCGACAGCCCCACCCCCGGGGTGGCGCAGAACAGCCCCACGTTGATGCCCGAAACGGCGAACTTGGCCACGTCGGCCGCCACCGCCAGGTCGCACATCGACACCAGCTGACACCCCGCCGCGGTGGCGATGCCATGGACCCGGGCGATCACCGGCTGGGGCAGCTTGGTCACGGTCATCATGACCTTGGTGCACTCCTTGAACAGGGCCTGCATGAAGGCCTTGTCATGGTTGGCACGCATTTCCTTGAGATCGTGGCCGGCACAGAACGCCTTGCCATCGCCGGCAATCACCACCACCCGCACCTTGGAGTCCTGGGCGATGGCATCCAGCTCGGCCTGCAGGGCGGCCAGCATCTCCTTGGACAGGGCGTTGAACTGGCTTGCGCGGTTGAGGGTGAGCGTCGTCAGGCCGTCGGGGCGGTCTTGGCGTAGGACGTAGGGGAGAATAGTCATTTAGCATGTCTCTTTAAAAATGAATTAACTTTCCATATTCCAAAACACTCTCACACCAACCCTTCCAAACAGAATAAAAACAATATAACCCCAAAGTAGCCGCACATCATAGCCACAACAACCCAACCTAATAGCCAACTAAAAATTATATTTTTGGGCCACTAAAATTCGCTTTTGGCGAATCATCCAGACCATCCAATTCAAGTCGACTATAAATAGCATTATCAACCAAATTAATATTTGTATTCGGCGAAATATCAGGACCCAATATAGTCTGAGCAACAATTAGATAACGAACTCCTCCATTAGCGCCAAGAAACCCCTTTACCGCATCAACACTTTCTTCATCAAAGTCAAGCTCGTACCCCTGAAAATATCTATTGGTCAAGCAGTATGAAAAATATTCGCAGTATGGGTAAACATTTCGGTCATTCTTATTAAGAACCAACAAATGACTAGTTGGCAGTGTGAAGGAACTAGCTTGGTGGGTTCCACTTTTTTCTTGGCAATCATAAAAAACAGTGCGATGAAAAGAAGAATTACTGCCATATCTTTTAAGCTGATCCTCATCGAGAGCTGCAAAACATGACTTGGACTCATCACTAGAGTTGTGGTAAATGCGCTTTGCTTCAAGGAAAGCAACACCTTCTAAAACCTTAGAGGAATCAAATATTAGTTGCACAAGGACACCAATATCACCATGCTTTTGCTCCATCCCCATTTCCATGGTGTTCTTATACACATCCCAGCAACACTTTATATTCTTCCCGCTTACCTTATCCTTCTCAATTGTAACTGAGGAGTGCTCATCTCTTAGCGCAGCCAAAAGATTTCTTGTGAGGTGATCCTCATCTTTCCAATCCCTCGGGTAACATTTCAAAAGAGACTCATTTACTGTCTTATTAACAGCCTCATGCCAATCAAACCATTTGCGGTATTTTTTCATTTCTTAACAAGGAGTAAAAATATCATAGGCTTTCATAAAAAAACGCACCACCTTGCAAAAAAACCTCATTATCTTTGCTTTCATTAGAAATGAATAAACAAAAAGCATTAATTATTCGTCTCTTTATTAAATAAATTATTTAAAATCGATCTTGTCGCAAAAATAAAACGCCCCGGACAGCAAAGCCCGAGGCGTTTTTAATCGCAAGCCGCTAAAACTTACTCAAACGCCGCCGTCGACTTCGCCCGGTCACGCAGCACGAACTTCTGGATCTTGCCCGTGGAGGTCTTGGGCAGGGCGCCGAAGATCACGCGCTTGGGCACCTTGAAGCGAGCCATGTGCTCGCGGCAGAACTCGATCATCTCTTCTTCCGTGGCGTTGCTGCCTTCGCGCAGTTCGACGAAGGCGCAGGGCACTTCGCCCCACTTCGGGTCGGGGGTGGCGACCACCGCCGCGGCCAGCACCGCCGGGTGCTTGTAGAGGGTGTCTTCCACCTCGATCGACGAGATGTTCTCGCCGCCGGAGATGATCACGTCCTTGGAGCGGTCCTTGATCTTGACGTAGCCGTCGGGCTGCATCACCGCCAGGTCGCCGGTGTGGTAGTAGCCGCCGGCGAAGGATTCGGCCGTGGCCTTCTCGTTCTTCAGGTAGCCCTTCATCACCAGGTTGCCGCGGAACATGATCTCGCCCATGGTCTCGCCGTCCCAGGGCACCGGGGCCATGGTGACGGGGTCGAGCACGGTGACGTCTTCCTGGCCGTGGTAGCGCACGCCCTGGCGGCCGTTGAGGGTCACCTGGTCGGCCAGGGGCAGACTGTCCCACTCGGTGTGCTTGGCGCACACCGAGGCCGGGCCGTAGGTTTCGGTCAGGCCGTAGACGTGGGTGATGTTGATGCCGATCTTGGCCATGCTCTCGATCATCGAGGCCGGCGGGGGGGCGGCGGCCACCAGGCCGGAGACGCCGTGGGTGATGCCTTCGCGCCATTCGGCCGGGGCGTTGGCGATCATGCTGTGCACGATCGGGGCGCCGCAGTAGTGGGTGACCTTGTGCTCGCGCATCAGGGTCAGGATCAGCTTGGCATCCACCTTGCGCAGGCAGACGCTGGTGCCGGCGTTGGCGGCCATGGTCCAGGGGAAGCACCAGCCGTTGCAGTGGAACATGGGCAGGGTCCACAGGTACACCGAGTGGGGCGGCATGCCCCAGGAGACGATGTTGGACACGGCGTTGAGGTAGGCGCCCCGGTGGTGGTAGACCACGCCCTTGGGGTTGCCGGTGGTGCCGGAGGTGTAGTTGAGGGAGATGGCGTCCCACTCGTCGTCGGCACCGCGCCAGGCGAAGTCTTCGCTACCGGCGGCCAGCAGGGCCTCGTAGTCGATCTCGCCGAGGCGCTCGCCCGGGCCGGTGTATTCAGGATCGTCCACGTCGATCACGGTGATGGCGCGGCCGAGCTTTTCCAGGGCGCCCTTGACGATGTGGGAGTATTCCTTATCGGTGATGAGAATCTTGGCCTCGCCGTGGTTGAGCATGAAGGCCACGGCTTCCGGGTCGAGACGGGTATTCAGGGTGTTGAGCACGGCGCCGGTGACGGGCACGCCGAAGTGGCACTCGTACATCTCCGGGGTGTTGTTGAGCATCACCGCCACGGTGTCGCCCTTCTTGATGCCCCGGGCGACCAGCGCCGAGGCCAGGCGCTTGGCCCGGGCGAAGGTCTGGCCCCAGGTGTAGCGGCGCTGGCCGTGGATCACCGACAGCCGGTCCGGGTAGATGTACGCCGAACGGGCGATGAAGGTCAGCGGGGTCAGCGGAACGTAGTTGGCCTGATTCTTTTCCAGGCCGATTTCGTAGATGTTTTGAGCCATGCGCAATCCTTCGATCCCTATTTGGATTCTGAATACTTAATTACGAAGCGAGCTTCGAACTATACCGCCCCTTCCTTACTTCGTCCTTGCGTCACGGCAAACCGCGCCGTTTTCGCTGTCGAGGCGGGCCACCAGCACGGCGGCATCCCGGTACAGGGCGTCCGCCGCCTGGGCCTGGGCCGCCACGCCGCCCCGGGCATCCGGCGTTGGCGCCGGCACCGCGTAGGCCACGTCCCGACCGGCCACCAGGCGCCGGCGGGCGTCAAGCACCGTCAGGCGCCCGGCCAGGCGGGCCTGGCTGGCGTCCGGCGCCGTGAAGGTCTGCTCGAACAGGTCTACCTCCACCCGCACCAGGCAACCGCCCTGCCCCGCCGCGCCAAGCTGGCGCCGCAACCGCGCCGCCAGCAACTGGGACGGCGCCGCCGCCCAACGGCTCTGGGCGTAGTCGCGGCGCCGGGTGGCGTCCTCATAGGCCAGCCGGTAGGTCATGGCCTCGCTGTCCATCCAGCCCGGCAGGCGCACCTCCACCGCCAGGGGATAGGGGTGCAGCGCCCCGGCGTCGGGCACCCCCAGGTCGAACGCCGCGACTGGCGCGGTGTTTCGGGTAGCACACCCGGAGAGGCCCGCCAGCAAAAGGATTCCGAGCACGATGCCCGGAAAGCCAATACTGGCGCGGGGTTTGGTGAAAGGTGATTTTAACGGCATAAACGGCCTCGTAAAGTCGGGACGCTCGAAATGGTGCAGCGGAGTAGCGCTTCAGCGGCCTGCAAGCCCGGCCACCGGCGACGGCCCTCAGGGCGCCGTGCCGCCGGCCGGCGCGGCAAAGCCGGCTTCGCCCGGACCCGGCGCCGCCGGTGGGGCGCCGAAAATCAGGCTCTGGGGATTGCGCTCCAGGTGCTTGAGCAGCCGGTTGAGCTGGCGCACGTCGGTGGCCACCTGGCCGGCCAGTTCGTCCCAGCGCGGCGAGAGCACGCCGAAGCCGCTGCCGGCGGATTCTTCCACGCCCCGGTCGAGGCGTTCGGCCACGGATTGCAGGCGCCCCGCCAGCTGCTGGGCCTCGCGCAGGGTGCCGGCGGCCTCTTGGGTGGCGGCGGCGGTGTTCTTGAGGGTGCTTTGCAGGGCGGCGACGTTCTCGGGCGAGACGGCGCTGCGCAGGCCGGCCAGGGTGGGTTGCAGCTCCCGGGTGGCGGCTTCCAGGTGGTCCAGGGTGGCGGCCATGCGCGCCCGGTTGTCGTCGTCGGTGAGCTTGTTGAGGTTGGTCACCAGCTGGCGTACCTGGCGCAGCACGTCGGCGCCGGAATCGGCCAGTTCATCCACCAGGGAGGGCTTCATGGCGATCACCGCCGGGGCCTGTTCCGTGGACACCAGGGGCGTGGGGTCGCTGCCCGATTCTTCGAGCTGCACGTAGGCGATGCCGGTGATGCCCTGGTAGCCGAGCTTGGCGGTGGTGCCGCGGGTGAGCGGCACGTCGTCGCGGATGCGGATGCGGATGTGGATCACCGCCGGATCGCGGTGGTCCAGGTCGATGCCCTGCACCCGGCCGACCCGGATGCCCCGGTAGCGCACCTGGCCCTGGGGGTTGAGGCCGGTGACGTTGGCCCGGGTCTCCACCACGTAGTCCCGGGTCTTCTCCTGCTTGTTGCCGAACCACCAGAAGGCAAAGGCCGCGGCGATCCCGAGCAGGATCACGAACAGGCCGGCAAGAAGGGCATGGGCACGATTTTCCACGGCAGGCAGTCGTCGTCAGGAAGTCAGGGTTGAGGGGCAGGCGCGCCGGCAAAGAAGGCCTGGATGAAGGGGTGGTCGCTGCGCCGCACCGCTTCCGGGGAGCCTACCGCCACCAGCTGGCCGTCGGCCAGCACCGCCACCTGGGTGGCGAGAGCCGAGAGGGATTCGACGTCGTGGGTGACCATCACCACGGTGAAGTGCAAGGCTTCCTGCAAGCAGCGGATCAAGTGCACGAAACTGCGGCTGCGGTCCGGGTCCAGGCCCGAGGTGGGCTCGTCGAGCACCAGCAGGTCCGGCTCCAGGGCCAGGGCCCGGGCCAGGGCAACGCGCTTGACCATGCCGCCGGACAATTCGGCCGGCATCAGGTGGGCGTGGCGCGGTTCCAGCTCCACCTGGGCCAGCTTCTGCAACACCAGGGCGCGGATCAGGTCCGGGTCGAACCACTTCAGTTCGCGCAGCGGAAAAGCGATGTTGTCATAGACCGACAAGGCCGAAAACAGTGCCCCTTGCTGAAAGAGCACGCCGAGGCGGCGCTTCAGGGCACGGCGCTCGTCCCCGGGCACCCGGTACAGGTCGGCGCCGAACAGGCGCACCTGGCCCTGCCAGGGCGGCAGCAGGCCGACCATCTGGCGCAGCAGGGTGGTCTTGCCGCTGCCCGAGCCGCCGACGATGGCGCACACGCTGCGCCGCGGCACCTCCAGGGAAATGCCCTGGTGGATGACGTGGCGGCCGTAGCGGGACCACACCTGGTCCAGGGCCACCGCCGGGGTCGGGTCGCAGGGGCCGTTCATTGGGCGGGAATCCCGATTTCCCGGGTGATCAGGGCGAAGATGGCGTCGGCCAGGATCACCACGGTGATGGCGGTGACCACCGAGCTGGTGGTGCGGGCCGACAGGCTCTCGGTGTTGGGCCGCACCTTGAGGCCGAAGTGGCAGGCGATCTGGGCGATGAGAAAGCCGAACACGGCGCCCTTGGTCAGGGCGATCCACAGGTTGGGCACCGGCACCGCCCGGGCCAGGCCGTGGAGCAGGAAGTCGAAGGTCAGCCCCAGTTGCAGGTGGGCCGAGACCATGCCGCCGAGCAGGCCCATGGCCGAGGTCCACACCACCAGCAGCGGCATGGCCAAGGTCAGGGCCGCCACCCGGGGCAGCACCAGGCGCAGGGTGGCGGGAATGCCCATGGTGGTCAGGGCGTCGATCTCCTCGGTGACCCGCATCACGCCGATCTGGGCGGTCATGGCCGAGCCGGAGCGCCCCGCCACCAGCACCGCGGCGAGTACCGGGCCAAGCTCGCGGATGATGGCCAGCCCCATGACGTTGACGATCAGGGGCTCGGCGCCGAAGTTGCGCAGTTGCAGGGCAGACAGGTAGCTGATCACCACGCCGACGAGAAAGCCCACCAGGGCCGTCACCGGCAGGGCCTGGGTACCGCTCTTGTAGACGGTGGCGGAAAACTCGCGGAAGGGAATCCGGCGCGGGTTGCGCAGCAGGCCCACGGCATCCAGGACGAGCCGGCCGAGCAACTCTGTGAGTTCGACGAAATTGCGCCCGGCGCGCAGCACCTGGTTGCCCAGGGCTTCCACCTCGGCGAAAGGCCGGCGCGGTGCCGGCGGCAGGGCCTCGGGCACCGCCGCGGCCCGAGCGAAGGCCACCCGCTCTTCGTCACCGAGGGCCACCTCGGCGGGCCAGGCCCGGCCCCAGGCCCGCCACACCAGGGTGGCGGCGGCGCTGTCGAGGCGCTCCACCCCGGTCAGGTCCCAGGGCAGGCGGCGGGCGGCGAAATCGGCGAGGCGGGCTTCGAGGACGTTGCGGGGCACGGGCTGGCGGACCAGGTTGGCCAGCGTCCAGTCGCCGGCCAGGACGATGCGTCCACCCTCTTCCTTGAGAACCAGTCCCCCGCCGGGCATTTAGGCGGCTTGGGTGAAGGCGCCCGGCACGACCCGGGGGGCCTCGCCCTCTCCCGGCAGGGCGACCACGTTGCCGCTGCGCTCGCCCCGTCCCCGGGGCTTGAGCCGGAACGTCAGGCCGACGCCGCGCCAAGCCTCGGCCTCGTCGTCCAGAGCGGCGGCGGTGAGCGGGTTGGCGGCCAGCCAATCGCCGGGCAGTTCGAGCAGGAAGCCCTTATCGCCGGCGCGCACGCCCCATTCGCTGGGCGGGTGGCTTTCCCGGGAGCGCATCAGAATGGTGGCCAGGCGCAGGGCAAAGACCATCAGCCAGTTCACGTCGCCGTAGGGCAGCGCCCCCACCTTCTGCAACTTGCCCTTGTGGCCGAGCACCAGCATGGCCAGGCGGGCCTGCTCCTTCTTGGAGAAGCCGGGCATGTCGGCAAAGGTGAGGATGTAGGCGCCGTGCTTGTGGTAGCCGTTGTGGGCCACCGACAGGCCCAGCTCGTGCAGCCGGGCCGCCCAGCACAGGAAGTGCTCGTCGTTGACGTGCTCCACCGGGTGGGTGTCGAGCCGCCCCGGGGTGAGGGCGCGGAACACGGTCAGGGCCACCTGCTCGACCCGGCCCGCCTGGGCGGAATCGACCTGGTAGCGGCGCATGAACTGGGTGACCGTGGCGTCGCGCATGTCGCTGTGGTGGAAGCGGCCGAGCAGGTCGTAGAGCACCCCCAGGCGCAGGGCGCCGTCGGTGTAGGTCATGCGCTCGATGTTTAGCTCCTGGAACACCGCCATCATGATCGCCAGGCCGCCCGGAATCACCGGCAGGCGGTCGGACTTGAGGCCTTCCAGGTCCAGGGCTTCCAGGGAGCCGGCCTTGATCAGCAGTGCCTTCATGCGCTCCATGCCGGCCCGGGTGATGCCGATGGCGCCCCCCGGGTTGAGGCCGTTCAGTTCCAGCACGTCGGCGATGGCCCGGGCCGAACCGGATGAGCCCACGGCCTCTTTCCAGCCCTGGCGCAGGTAGTCGTGGGCGATGGTCTGGATTTCCTTGCCGGCGGCCACCTCGGCCTCGCGGAAGCGCTTCTTGTCGATGCGCCCGTCCGGGAAGAAGCGCCCGGTGTAGCTGACACAGCCCATGTACAGGGATTCCATGGCCATGGGGTCGAAGCGCTTGCCGATGATGAATTCGGTGGAGCCGCCGCCGATGTCCACCACCAGCCGCTTGTGGGCCACCTGGGGCAGGGAGTGGGCGGCGCCGATGTAGATCAGGCGCGCCTCTTCGCGGCCGGCGATGATTTCGATGGGAAAGCCCAGGGCGGCCTCGGCCAGTTGCAGGAATTCGCCGGCGTTCTTGGCCACCCGCAGGGTGTTGGTGGCCACGGCCCGGACCTTTTCCGGCGGAAAGCCGCGGATGCGCTCGCCGAACTTGGCCAGGGCATCCAGGGCACGGCGCTGGGAGGCGTCGTCCATGTAGCGCTCGGCAGTCAGCCCCGAGGCCAGCCGGACCGCCTCCTTGAGGGAATCCAGGGTATAAATCTGGTCATCCACCACCCGCCCGACTTCGAGGCGAAAGCTGTTGGACCCGAGGTCGACAGCGGCAATCAATTCGTTTTGCATGATGGGCGGGAGGCGACGATGCGGCGCTAGGCCGGGATGGAAAACCGGGGCATTCTAACACCCCGGCACGGCGGAAAAGGGGTTGCAAACCGGTTGCAAACGCTTCGCACTACCGGGCCAAACCCCGCGCCAGTACTGGATCTTGGCCATACCGTGAAAAAATTCCGCCTGTCATCTTTGCGCAACAACCTTGTAACATAATTTGGCGCCCCAACACCGAATACTGCCCGCCGACAGAGCCCCCGACGCCATGAACCGCATGACCTTGACCCGCCGCTTTCCCCCGGAAAACTACCTGAACCGCGAACTGGGGCTGCTCGCCTTCAACCGCCGGGTGCTGGCCCAGGCCGAAGACGCCCGCATGCCCCTGCTCGAACGGCTGCGCTTCCTGTGCATCGTCTCCTCGAACCTGGACGAGTTCTTCGAAATCCGCGTCGCCGGACTCAAGGAACAGCTCAAGCTCGGCTCCACCACCCGCACCACCGACGGCAAGACGCCCCGGGAGGTGTACCGCCAGGTGAGCCATGAGGCGCACCGCATGGTGGCCGAGCAGTACACCCTGCTCAACCAGGAGATCCTCCCGGCCCTGGACGCCGAGGGCATCCGCTTCCTGCGCCGCACCACCTGGACCGACATCCAGCGGGAATGGATTCGGGACTACTTCTTCCGCGAGGTGATGCCGGTGCTCACCCCGATCGGCCTCGACCCCTCCCACCCCTTCCCGCGCATCCTCAACAAGAGCCTCAACTTCGCCGTGGAACTGGAAGGCCGGGACGCTTTCGGGCGCAATTCCGGCGTGGCCATCGTCCAGGCCCCCCGGGCCTTGCCCCGGGTCATCCGCCTGCCCGCCGAGCTGGCCGGGTGCGAGTACGGCTACGTCTTCCTCTCGTCGGTGCTGCACGCCTTTGTCGGCGAGCTGTTCGCCGGCATGACGGTGCGCGGCTGCTACCAGTTCCGCGTCACCCGCAATTCCGACCTGTTCGTGGACGAGGAAGAGGTCAAGAACCTGCGCACCAAGATCCAGGGCGAGCTGCCCCAGCGCCACTTCGGCGACGGGGTGCGCCTGGAAGTGGCCGACAGCTGTTCTGACACCATGTCCGAATTCCTGCTCAACCAGTTCGCCCTGGAGCCCCAGGACCTGTACCGGGTCAACGGCCCGGTGAACCTGGTGCGCCTGATGCAGGTGCCGGATTGGGTGGACCGCCCCGACCTGAAGTTCCCGCCCTTCGCCTCGGGCTTTCCCAAGGCCTTGCAGAAGAAGCGCAGCGTGTTTTCCGCCATGCGCGAGGGCGACATCCTGCTGCACCACCCCTACCAGAGCTTCGCCCCGGTGGTGCAGTTGCTCGAAGAGGCCGCCGACGATCCCCAGGTGGTGGCGATCAAGATGACGGTGTACCGCACCGGCACCGACTCGGTGCTGATGAACGCCCTGATCCGCGCCGCCCAGAACGGCAAGGACGTGACCGCGGTGGTGGAACTGCTGGCCCGCTTCGACGAAGAGGCCAACATCAACTGGGCCAACAAGCTCGAAGAGGTGGGCGCCCACGTGGTCTACGGCGTGGTGGGCTACAAGACCCACGCCAAGATGCTGATGATCGTGCGCCGCGAACGGGACGAGGACGCGGGCCGCAGCCGCCTGCGCCGCTACGTGCACCTGGGCACCGGCAACTACCACCCGCGCACCGCCCGGCTGTACACCGACTTCGGCCTGCTCACCAGCAACGAGGAAATGGGGGCCGACGTGTCGGAGGTGTTCAAGCAGCTCACCGGTCTCGGCCGCGCCCAGGCCCTGCATCACCTGTGGCAGGCGCCCTTCTCCCTGCATTCCAACGTGGTCGCCGCGATCAAGCGGGAAACCGAAGTGGCCAAGGCCGGCGGCAAGGGCCGCATCATCGCCAAGATGAACTCCCTGCTGGAGCCGGAAACCATCGCCACCCTCTACGAGGCCAGCCAGGCCGGGGTGGACATCGACCTGATCGTGCGCGGCGTGTGCGCCCTGCGCCCGGGGGTGAAGGGGCTGTCCGAGAACATCCGGGTGCGCTCGGTGATCGGCCGCCTGCTCGAACACCACCGCATCTTCTACTTCTGGGCCGAGGGTGAGGAAAACGTCTACCTGTCCAGCGCCGACTGGATGGAGCGCAACTTCTTCCGCCGCATCGAGCTGTGCTTCCCGGTGCGCGATCCGCGCCTCAAGAAGCGCGTCATCGCCGAGGGCCTGCGCATGTACCTGGCGGACAATCAGCAAGCCTGGGAGATGGATTCCAACGGCACCTACCACCGCAAGCGCCAGGGCCGGGCCAAGCCCCGGTCAGCGCAAAACGAACTGATGGCGGCCCTGGGCGGGGTCTGAGGGCGCGCGCCCTGCTCACCCGCCCCCCCTGAGCGCCGCACCGGGGCTGGCGCCAGGGCGGCCAACCCGGTCCCAAATCCGGCGCCGGGCCGGGTGATGCATGAGACCGGGCGTCCCTGCCGCCCCTTCGTTTTGCGCGGCGCCGCTATCGGCGCGCGCGTCCTCCGGGGAAGCTGGAAGGCCCGCCCAACCGGCGCGGGGTATGATCGGCAGCGAGGCAAGATGCCGCCTTGGCAAGCCCCGAACGATTGCAGCCGCCGGGCAGCGGTATGCGGCATGCCCCCGAACCTGGACAGCGAGGAGAGCGCCATGTTGATCAACAAGGCAAGCGAGCGGGAATGGATGGCGACCCACTACCCGGGCATCGAGCGCAGCCTGTTCCGCCACAACGAGGAAGGCGGGCGCTCGTCCCTGGTGCGCCTGACCCAGGGCGCCCATTTCCCCCGCCACCTTCACCTGGGCGGCGAGGAGGTGCTGGTGCTCGACGGGCGGGTGGCCATCGACGGGGTGGCGCTCGAAACCGGCGACTACCTCTACACCAGCCCCGGGGAGGAACACGACGTGGTGGCCCTGTCCGAGGCGGTGATCTTCGTCTCTTCCCAGAAGCCCACGCCCCTGGTCAATCGCTAGACAGACCAGGCTCCGCACGGGTCCGGATACGAAAAACGGGAAAGGTTCTCCCTTTCCCGTTTTCATGACGCTTCTGCCAAGCCCCGCGCCAGTGCTGGCGCGCAGGCTGCCCCGCTTACTTGGCCTGGGCGACGTCCGGCAGCACGATGTTGACTTCCAGCACCTCGAAGTTGCCCTGCTTTTCCAGGGAGACCTTGATGTCTTCCTGGTTCACCGAGACGTACTTGGAGATAACCTGGATCAGCTCCTGCTGTAGCTTTGGCAGGAAGTCCGGCGCGCCGGCGGACGCGTCGGTGCGTTCCCGGGCGATGATCAGTTGCAGGCGCTCCTTGGCCACCGAGGCGGATTTCGGCTTCTGGCCGAACAGAATGGAAAGCAGCGACATGGTCACTTCCCTCCGAAGATGCGCTTCAAGATGCCGGGCTTTTCATAGTCGACGAAGCGCAGGGGCTTGTCCTCGCCGAGGAAGCGGGACACCACGTCCTTGTAGGCTTCGGCCACGTCGCTGCCGTCCATGTGGATCGCCGGGGTGCCCTGGTTGGACGCCTGAAGCACGATCTCGGATTCGGGAGTGACGCCCAGCAGGGGGATGCGCAGCAGTTCCTGCACGTCCTTGTAGGACAGCATCTCGCCGTCCTCGACGCGCTTCGGGCTGTAGCGGGTCACCAGCAGGTGCTCCTTGACCGGCTCGTTGCCTTCCTTGGCGCGGCGGGACTTGGACTGGACGATACCCAGGATGCGGTCGGAGTCGCGCACCGAGGACACTTCCGGGTTGGTCACCACGACCGCCTCGTCGGCGAAGGTCAGGGCCATCACCGCGCCCCGCTCGATGCCGGCCGGGGAATCGCACACGGCGTAGTCGAAGCCCATGTGCTCCAGCTCCTTGAGCACCTTCTCCACGCCCTCTTCGGTCAGCGCGTCCTTGTCCCGGGTCTGGGAGGCCGGCAGGATGAAGAGGTTCTCGGCGTGCTTGTCCTTGATCAGGGCCTGGGATAGGTTGGCCTCGCCGTTGAGCACGTTCACCAGGTCATAGACCACCCGGCGCTCGCAGCCCATGATCAGGTCCAGGTTGCGCAGGCCGACGTCGAAGTCGATGACCGCGGTCTTGAAGCCGCGCAGCGCCAGGCCCGACGCGAAGGCGGCGCTGGTGGTGGTCTTGCCCACACCACCCTTGCCGGAAGTGACGACGATGATTTTCATGGGACCCCTTCTGATTTATCAGTGATTCGGTAGTGATTCGGATGCAGCGGAAGCGGCGGCCTCAGCGCAGGTTGAGCGGCTCCAGCCGCAGCTGCTGGCGCGCCGCGTCGGCGCCGCCGTCAAGGCGGACCTGGACCGGCTGGCCGGTGAGGGCTTTTTCCGAACCGGGCTCGAAGGTCCGGTAGACCCCGGCGATCGAGACCAGCTCGGCTTCGAAACAGGTGGTGAAGATGCGCGCCCCGGCATCGCCCAGGGCGCCGGCCAGGGCCCGGCCGCGCAGCGGCGCATAGACGTGGATGTTGCCATCGGCGATCACCTCGGCCCCCGGGTTGACCATGGCCAGTACGATCACGTCGCCGCCCCGGGCATAGACCTGCTGGCCCGAACGCAGGGGCCGGTCCACCACCAGGGTGCCGGTGAAGGCGGGAGTCGGCGCCGGAGCCGCCACGGGTTCGGGCGCAGCAGCAGGCGCGGACGGCACCGCGTCGGCGAACAGGTCGCCGATGGCGTTGGCGGAGGTATCGGCTTCAACGACGGCGGCAGGAAGCTGCTCATCCGCCGGCACCGGCGCAGCATCGCTGGCGCGGGCCGGGCGGGCGGCGGTTTCCACCTCCTCGGCGATCACCAGGCCGGCAGCCCGGGCGGCCTCGGCCTGGGCCGGAGAGGCGTTGCGCACGGCGAACGGGGTGAGCTGGTGGCGGCGCAGCAGGGGCAGCAGGGTGTCCCAATCGGGCAGCGCCTCGGGCGTCAGGCCGGCCAGGTCCACCACCGTGGGATCGTGGCTGAAGAAATCGGGGGCGGGACCGCACAGGTCGGCCAGGGTGCGTTCCACCGCGCCGGCGTCGGCGCTGCCCAGGGCGGCGTGGAGCACCGTCAGGGACAGGGTGGAACCCTTGAATTCGAGGATGGGGGCGGACTTCATCGGGGCCCAGGGCTTAAAAAAGGCGCAAGTCTAGCAGAGGCTGGCGACGGCAGCCCCGGGGGCGGAGCACCGGGCGGGACGGAACGGCGGCCAGGCGCGCGCTCATCCGCGCCGCGCCCCGACCACGCCGTCCACGTCGTGGATCAGCTTGAGCACCCGCTTCATCTGGGCCAGCTCGCCGATCTCCACGGTGAACCCCATGTGGGCCTTGCCCTGCTTGGAAAGGGTGTTCACCCCGATGACGTTGATCTTCTCCTTGGCGAAGATGTCCGAGATGTCGCGCAGCAGGCCCTGGCGGTCGTGGGCGTCCACCACGATGTCCACCGGGAAGATGCCTTCCGGCCGGCCGCCCCACTCCACCTCGATCACCCGTTCCGGGTGCAGGGCCGAGAGCATGGCGAAGTTGGGGCAATCGTGGCGGTGGATCGACACACCCTTGCCCCGGGTGACGAAACCGCCGATCTCGTCCGGCGGCGCCGGCTTGCAGCAGCGGGCCAACTGGGTGAGCAGCTTGTCCACGCCGACGATCAGGATGCCCCGGTCGGCAGGATCGACCTTGCTGCGCTTGCGCGGCGCCGGCTCGGCGGCGCGCTCGTCCGTGGGCGGCTCATGGCCGCGCACGGTGGCCTGGAACAGGCGCAGGCCCAGCTCGCCCCGGGCGGCGGCGATGTACAGGTCGTCGGCCTTGGCGAAGCCGAGCTTGCCCGCCAGCTCTTCCAGGTTGGCCCCGCCGGCGCCCAGGCGTTGCAGCTCCTTGGCGATGATGGTGCGGCCTTCGGCCAGGGTTTCTTCCAGGGCCAGGTTGGAGAACCAAGTGCGCACCTTGGTGCGGGCGCTCTTGGTGGCGATGTAGCCCAGGCTGGGGTTGAGCCAGTCCCGGGAGGGGCCGCCCTGCTTGGCGACGACGATCTCCACCTGCTGGCCGGTCTGCAACGCGGTGTTGAGGGGCACCAGGGCGCCGTTGACCTTGGCGCCGCGGCAGCGGTGGCCCAGGTCGGTATGCACCCGGTAGGCGAAGTCCACCGGGGTGGAGCCCTTGGGCAGATCCACCACCTTGCCCTGGGGGGTCATCACGTACAGGGTGTCGTCCAGGGCGGCCTGCTTGTAGTGCTTGACCCAGTCGGAGGAGTCGGTGACTTCTTCCTTCCAGGTGAGCAGTTGGCGCAGCCAGGCGATCTTGTCGTCGTAGCCCTCGTCGCTGCGCTTGCTACCTTCTTTGTAGCGCCAGTGGGCGGCGATACCCAGTTCAGCGTGGCGGTGCATCTCCCAGGTGCGAATCTGCACTTCCAGGCTGCGCCCGTCGGGGCAGCGCACCGCGGTGTGCAGCGAGCGGTAGTAGTTGCCCTTGGGGTTGGAGATGTAGTCGTCGAATTCCTTCGGGATCGGCGTCCAGATGTTGTGCACGATGCCCAGCACCGTGTAGCAGTCCTTGACCTCGTTGACGATCACGCGCAGGGCGCGGATGTCGTAGACCTCGGAAAACTCCAGGTCCTTCTTGCGCATCTTGTTCCAGATGGAATAGATGTGCTTGGGCCGGCCGTAGACCTCGGCCTGCACGCCCACCGCCGCCACTTCCCGCTTCACCCGCTCGGTGGCGTCGGCGATGAACTGCTCCCGCTCGACGCGCTTCTCGTCGAGCATCTTGGCGATCTTCTTGTAGGTGTCCGGGTGGAGGAAGCGGAACGACAGGTCTTCCAGCTCCCACTTCAGCTCCCACACCCCCAGGCGGTTGGCCAGGGGCGCGTACAGGTCCAGGGTCTCCCGGGCGACGTGGACGCGCAGTTCCTCGGGATGGGCGGCGTAGTAGCGCAGGGTCTGGGTGCGGGAGGCCAGGCGCAGCAGCACCACCCGGATGTCCTCGACCATGGAGAGGAGCATCTTGCGCAGCACCTCGACCTGGGCCTTCACCTCCTTGGGGTTGGCCTCGGTGTCGGCGACGAAGTCGCGGGTGATGGGGCGCAGCCGGTTGAGGCGGGAAATGCCGCTGACCAGATGCACCACTTCCTTGCCGAAATCGTTCTCGATGCGGACTAGGCCGTGCTCGTGGTGGCTGGGGGCGGCGAACAGCAGGGCGGCGACGCGGCTGTCGCAATCGAGTTTGAGGCCCACCAGGATCAGGGCCATCCCCAGGGCATGGGACCACACCCCCTCGCCGCTGCCCAGGATGGCGTCGCCATAGGCGTCCTGGGCGAACAGGGCGGCGGCGCGCAGCCGCTCGGCGTCCTCGGGGCCGAGGCCCTCGCTCAGGGTGGCGAGGGTCTGATCGAAGTCGGCCTGGGCGGCCACGGAATGAGCGACGGAAACCATGGTGACAATTATACGGTGCCTTGCCCCACCTGGCATGGGATTGCGGCGCAGATTACGCTGAAAACCGCGCCGGAGCGGGCAATCGCCCTGGCCCGGCGCCCTTGCCAGCGACATGGGGAAGGCCTACCGTGGCAGGCCGATTTCATCCGGAGCCCCCTATGGAACCCCGCATCAGCCTGATCACCCTGGGCGTTTCCGACCTGGAACGCTCCCGCGCCTTCTACCGCGACGGCCTGGGATTCACCCTGCGCCCGGAAAGCCAGGACGGCATCGCCTTCTTCGCCCTGAACGGGCTGTGGCTGGCCCTCTATCCCCGGGACGCCCTGGCCGAGGACGCCCGTCTGCCGCCCAGCCCGGCGGCGCCCGGGACCTTTCCCGGCTTCACCCTGGCCCACAACCTGCGTACCCGGGCCGAGGTGGACGAGGTGCTGGCCCACGCCGTGAAAGCCGGCGCCAAACTGGTGAAGCCCGCCGAGGAAGTGTTCTGGGGCGGCTACAGCGGTTACTTCGCCGACCCGGACGGCTTCCTCTGGGAAGTGGCGCACAACCCCTTCGTCTGGATCGAGTAAGGGCACCGCTTCCCCCATTCCCCTCCCTTTCCCGCCGCTCCGGCCGGACACCGCCGCCGGCGCTGTCGACGGCCCGGCCACGGGTGGCATAATCGCCTTCCCCAACCCGGCGCGGCCGTCAGGCCAACGCCGGAGCCCGCCCCAGAAAAACCAATAAACCGCCATGGCCCCCGAGTCCCGGGCGCACCTGCTGCGCCACCCCTACCTGCTGCTCACCCTCACCGCCCTGTTCTGGTCCGGCAACATGGTGCTGGGCCGGGCCATCCGCGCCGACGTGCCGCCCTTCGCCCTGGCCTTCTGGCGCTGGAGCCTGGCCTTGCTGCTGGTGCTGCCCCTGGCCCTGCCTCACTTGCGCAGCCAGTGGCCGATCCTGAGGAAGGGCTGGAAGCCGGTGGTGCTCCTCGGCGTCCTCGGCGTGGGCTGCTACAACACCTTCGCCTACATCGCCCTGCAATACACCGCCGCCACCAACGGGGTGCTGCTCAACTCGTTCATCCCCATCGCCACCATCGCCCTGTCCTGGGCCTTCCTCGGCAAGCGGCTGCGGCCCATCGAGGGGCTGGGCGTGGCCCTGTCCTTCGTCGGCGCGGCCACCATCATCTGCCGCGGCGACCTGGATGTGCTGGCGGGGCTGACCCTCAACCGGGGCGACCTGTGGATGCTCGCCGCCGTGCTGGTCTGGGCGGTGTACACGGTGGGGCTGCAATGGCGCCCGGCCGGGGTCGATCCCATGCTCATGCTGGCGGCCATGACCGTGGTCGGCGTGCTGGCACTGGCCCCGGCCTACGCCTGGGAGATGGTGGCGGAAGGACGCCATATCAACGTCCGTGCCGGCTCATTGGCGGGCATCGCCTACGTGGCGGTGTTCCCCGGCTTTCTCGGCTACGTCTTCTACAATCGGGGAGTGGCCGAGGTGGGCGCCAACAAGGCCAGCCTGTTCATCCACCTGATGCCGGTGTTCGGCACCCTGCTCTCGGCCCTGCTGCTCGGCGAGGTGCCCCACCTCTACCACTATGCCGGCATCGCCCTGATCTTCGCCGGCATCTACCTGACCACCGTCCTGGGGCCGCGGCTGAAGTGAACCGGAAGCCCGCACCATGATCCGCCGCCTGCTCGCCGCCCTGGGGCTGACCCATTCAGCCCCGCCGCCGGCCATCCCCGAGGCCCTGTGGCGCGACACCGTCGCCGCCCTGCCCTTTCTCGCCGCCCTCAACCGGGAGGAACTGGGCAATCTGAAGCAGCTGGCCGAGGCGTTCCTGGCCGACAAGTCGTTCACCGGCGCCGGCGGTCTGGAGTTGACCGACGCCATCTGCGTCTCGGTGGCGGCCCAGGGCTGCCTGCCGGTGCTCAACCTGGGGCTGCACTGGTACAAGGACTGGAGCGGCGTGGTGATCTATCCGGACGAATTCGTCATCCCGCGCCAGATCGCCGACGAGACCGGGGTGGTGCACGAGTACGACGAGGTGGCCTCCGGCGAGGCCTGGTCCGGCGGGCCCCTGATCCTGTCCTGGCGCGACGTGCAGATGGCCGGCGACGGCTACAACGTGGTCATCCACGAATTCGCCCACAAGCTCGACATGCGCGAGGGCGAGCCCGACGGGGTGCCGCCCCTGCACCCGGGCATGGACCGGGAACGCTGGATCGAGGTGCTGGACACGGCCTACGAGAATTTCTGGAACCGGGTCAATGCCGGCGAGGAAACCTGGATCGACCCCTACGGGGCCGAGCATCCCGGCGAATTCTTCGCCGTGGTGTCGGAAACCTTCTTCGAGTGGCCCGACGTGGTCCGGGACGAGTACCCGGCCCTCTACGACCAACTGGCCCGCTTCTACCGCCAGGACCCGGCCGCCCGCCAGCCCTACCCGGAACCGGTGCTCGCCGCCGACCGGCCGGCGGCCTGCGCCCCGGCGGTGCCTCCGGCCTTCCGCGGCAGCTGAAGCGTCCGGCCATGGCCCGGCTGCTGATCGTCTACCACACCCAGTCCGGCCGCACCGAGGAACTGGCCCGGGCCGCCCTGGCCGGCGCCCGGGAGGCGGCGCCGGCGGTGGATACCCGGCTGCAACGGGCCGCCGACACCGGCGCCGACGACCTGCGCAATGCCGACGGCTACCTGATCTGCACCCCGGAGAACTTCGGCTACATGGCCGGCCAGATCAAGGATCTGTTCGACCGCACCTTCTACCCCCTGGAGAACCAGACCACCGGCCGCCCCTACGCAGTGCTGGTGGCCTGCGGCAACGACGGCCGGGGGGCCCTGCGCGAAGTCGGGCGGATCGCCACCGGCTACGGCTGGAAGCCGGTCCATCCCGGCCACATCGCCCGCCAGCCCACCACCCCGGCCGACCTGGACGCCTGCCGGGAAATCGGCGGCCTGCTGGCCGCCGGGCTGGAGATGGGGCTGTTCTGACCCGGGATCGGGCTCAACGCCATCGAGGCCATCCAGGCCGCTTCCCCAAACCCCGCGCCCATGGCCGACCTCCACGGCATCACCCTGGAAAGCGGCGCCAATACTCGATGTAGAAACACGATGGCTGAAGATCGGCCATGGGCGCGGGGTTTCGCGGGGCGCTAATTTCCCCACATGTTCTCCCCCGACCGCCCTCCCCCGGCTTACAGCTGGTACGACTCCCCCACCCCGGCCATGGCCATTTCCACGGCCTTGCGGGTCAGTTGCGGGGCGAAATACTCGATGAAGTCGTATTCGAAGCGGCGCAGGTAGGTGCCGCGCTTCAGGCCGATGCGGGTGGTGTTGCGCTCGAACAGGTGGCTGGCGTCGAGCGCTTTGAGACCTGTATCCCGCTCGGCGTCGAAGGCCATGGCGGCGATCACCCCCAGCCCCAGCCCCAGGCCGACGTAGGTCTTGATCACGTCGGCGTCGATGGCCGCCAGCACCACGTTGGGGGTGATGCCGGCCCGCTCGAAGGCCCGGTTGATGCGGGAACGGCCGGTGAAGGCCGGGTCGTAGGTGATCAGGGGGTAGCGGGCCAGGGCTTGCAGGGTCAGGGACGGCTCGGCCAGCAGGGGATGCCCTTCCGGGGCGATCACCACGTGGGACCACTGGTAGCAGGGCAGCATCACCAGTTGGGGATACTGGTCCATGGCCTCGGTGGCGATGCCGATGTCGGCCTCGCCGCTGCTCACCCATTCGGCGATCTGGGTCGGGCTGCCCTGGTGCAGGGACAGGCGCACGTTGGGGTACTTGTCCACGAAGCGCTTGACCACCGCCGGCAGGGCGTAGCGGGCCTGGGTGTGGGTGGCGGCGATGGTCAGGCTGCCGGAGTCGCCCCCGGCGTACTCGGCGCCGACCCGTTTCAGGTTGTCCGCCTCTTTAAGTATGCGGCTGGAGATTTCCAGCACCGCCTTGCCCGGCTCGGTGACGCCCACCAGGCGCTTGCCGCTGCGTTCGAAGACGACGATGCCCAGCTCGTCCTCCAGCAGCTTGATCTGCTTGGAGACACCGGGCTGGGAGGTGTACAGGGCTTCCGCCGCTTCGGAAACGTTCAGCCCGCGCCGGGCCACTTCCACCAGATAGCGCAATTGCTGCAACTTCACGGCGACTCCTTTAAATAACAAAACGCTATAACAATCTAACCGGATATTCTTTTTGAATCAATAACCGGGTCTTACCATAGCGCCACTCCCAACTAGCAGGCCTGCACGGAACCTCCATGTACCGCTACGACGCATACGATCACGCCATCCTCCGCCAACGGGTCGCCCAGTACCGCGACCAGGTGCGGCGCTGGAAAAGCGGCGAACTGACCGACGACGAATTCCGCCCCCTGCGCTTGCAGAACGGCCTGTACATCCAGCGCCACGCGCCGATGTTCCGCATCGCCGTGCCCTACGGCCTGCTGTCGTCCACCCAGTTGCGCAAGCTGGCCGAGGTGGCCCGGGACTACGACCGGGGCTACGGCCACTTCACCACCCGGCACAACCTACAGCTCAACTGGCCCAAGGTGGAAGACACCCCTGACATCCTGGAAAAGCTGGCGGACGTGGAAATGCACGCCATCCAGACCTCGGGCAACTGCGTGCGCAACGTCACCACCAGCCATTTCGCCGGCATCGACCCGGACGAGATCGCCGATCCGCGCCCCTATGCCGAGCTGCTGCGCGAGTGGAGCACCTTCCAGCCCGAATTCGCCTTCCTGCCCCGCAAGTTCAAGATCGCCGTGAGCGGCTCCACCCGGGACCGGGCGGTGACCCTGGCCCACGACATCGGCCTCAACATCAAGAAGAACGCCGCCGGTGAGATCGGCTTCGAGGTGCTGGTGGGCGGCGGCCTGGGCCGCACCCCGATCCTGGCCAAGGTGATCGAGGAATTCCTGCCCTGGCAGCACCTGCTCACCTTCGTCGAAGCCATCCTGCGCGTCTATAACTCCTACGGCCGCCGCGACAACCCCTACAAGGCCCGCATCAAGATCCTGGTGCATGCCCTAGGGGCCGAGCAGTTCCGCAAGGAAGTGCTGGAAGAATGGGCCAACCTTAAGGACGGCCCGAGCACCGTCGGCGCCGAAGAGCTGGAGCGTATCGCCCGCCACTTCACCGCCCCGGACTACGCCGCCCTGCCGGCCAACGACGCCCGGGTCGACGCCCTGAAAGCATCCAACCCGGCCTTCGCCCGCTGGGTGGCGCGCAACGTGCATCCGCACAAGCAATCGGGCTATGCCGCCGTCACCATCTCCTTGAAGGACCCGCGCCAGCCGCCGGGGGACTGCACCTCGGAACAGATGGAAGCCGTGGCCGAACTGGCCGACCAATTCAGCTTCGGCGAACTGCGCGTCTCCCACGAGCAGAACCTGGTGCTGCCCGACGTGCCCGTTTCCGCCCTGCCCGAAGTCTGGGAAGCGGCCAAGGCCAAGGGTCTTTCCACCCCCACCGTGGGCCTGCTCACCGACCTGATCTGCTGCCCCGGGGGCGACTACTGCTCCCTGGCCAACGCCAAGTCGATCCCCATCGCCGCGGCCATCCAGGAGCGTTTTTCCGACCTGGACTACCTGTTCGACATCGGCGACCTGGACCTCAACATCTCCGGCTGCATGAACGCCTGCGGCCACCATCACGTCGGCCACATCGGCATCCTCGGCGTCGATAAGAACGGCGAAGAGTGGTACCAGGTCACCCTGGGCGGTCACACCGACGGCGTCAAGGGCCGGGAAACCGCCCTGGGCAAGGTGATCGGCCCCTCCTTCTCGGCCGCCGAAGTGCCCGAGGTGGTGGAAACCCTGGTGCGCACCTACGTGGCCCAGCGCCACGACGACGAGCGCTTCCTCGACACCTTCGAGCGCCTCGGCCTCGCCCCCTTCAAGGAAGCGGTCTATGCTGGCCGCCGCCCCGCCGCCCTCAACACCTCCGCCGCCCGTGAGTCGTCCCATGCCTGACCTGATCCGCCGCCCCCAGATCATCCGCTCCGCCCCGGCGCCGGCCATCGTCGCCGACGATTTCGCCCGGCTGGTGCTGACGGTCTCCGCCGACGCCCCGGAAAGCAACGAGAGCGCCGCCACCGTCGCCCTGCCCTCCGTCGCCGATGCGCCCAATCTGATCGTGCCCCTGGCCGTGTGGCAGGCCCGCCGCGACGAGCTGCTGGCCCGCCTGGCCCAGGGCGGCAAGCTCGGCGTGGTCCTGGCGCCGAACGAGGAGGCCGAACAACTGGCCGGCGACTTCGCCCACCTGGCCCTGATCGCCGTGGAATTCCCCAAGTTCGTGGACGGCCGCGGCTACACCAGCGCCACCCTGCTGCGCCGCCTCGGCTGGACCGGCGAGATCCGCGCCGTGGGCGACGTGCTGCGCGATCAGTTCTTCCTGATGCGCCGCTGCGGCATCGACGCCTTCGCCCTCAAGGAGGGCAAGGACCTGAACGACGCCCTGAAAGCCTTCGACGACTTCAGCTTCACCTACGCCGGGGCGGTGGACGATCCCCGTCCCCTGTTCCGCCGGGTGCATCGCGGCGACGCCAGCCTCGACGCCGGCAAGTCTTCCTGAGCGCTACGCCATGGCCAACTTCAACCCCGCCGTCCTCAAGGGCGACAATCCCCAGGCGCTGCAAAGCGCCCTGGCCAAGGCCGAAGCGGTGCGCGCCGTGCTCGCCGGCATCGCCGCCAAGCATGGCGCCGGCGCCGCCCTGGCCTCCAGCCTGTCCGCCGAGGACATGGTGCTCACCGACCTGATCGCCAAGGACAGACTGCCCATCGGCATCTTCACCCTGGACACCGGCCGCCTGCCGGCGGAAACCTACGACCTGCTGGCCGAGACCGCTAAGCGCTACCCGGACACCCCGGTGAGCGTGATCTTTCCCGAGGCGGCGGACGTGCAGACCTTCGTCGTGCGCTTTGGCATCAACGGCTTCTACGATTCGGTGGAAGCGCGCAAGGCCTGTTGCGGCGCGCGCAAGGTGGCGCCGCTCAACCGGGCCCTGACCGGCAAGGCGGCCTGGATCACCGGCATGCGCGCCGCCCAGTCCGCCACCCGGGCCGAGTTGCCGGTGGAAGACTTCGACAGCGACCGGGGCATCCCCAAGTACAACCCGCTTTCCGACTGGAGCGAGGCCGAGGTGTGGGCCTACGTGCGCCACTTCCAGGTGCCCTATAACGCCCTCCACGACCGCTTCTACCCGAGCATCGGCTGTGCTCCCTGTACCCGCAGCATCACCCCGGGCGAGGACGTGCGCGCCGGCCGCTGGTGGTGGGAGAACCCCGAAAGCAAGGAGTGCGGGCTCCACGTCAAGCAGGCCTGATTGAGGCCTGATTGCCATCTGGCCGACCGCTCCCCACGAACCGATTTCATTATTGCGATGAGTGCACCCATGACCACCCGCGTCACCCTCTCCCACCTGGACTGGCTCGAAGCCGAAGCCATCCACATCCTGCGGGAAGTGGCCGGCCAGTGCGAGAACCCGGCCCTCCTGTTCTCCGGGGGCAAGGACTCGATCTGCCTGCTGCGCCTGGCGGAAAAGGCTTTCCGTCCCGGCAAGTTCCCCTTCCCCCTGCTGCACATCGACACCGCCCACAACTACCCGGAGGTGATCGCCTTCCGCGACCGCCGCGCCTCTGAACTGGGCGAACGGCTGATCGTGCGCAGCCTGGAGGACTCCATCGCCCGGGGCACCATCGTGCTCAAGTCGCCCCTGGAATCGCGCAACCGCTTCCAGTCCGTGACCCTGCTCGAAGCCGTCGAGGAATTCGGCTTCGACTGCCTGATCGGCGGCGCCCGCCGCGACGAGGAAAAGGCCCGGGCCAAGGAACGGGTGTTCAGCTTCCGCGACGAGTTCGGCCAGTGGGACCCGAAGAACCAGCGCCCCGAGCTGTGGAACCTGTACAACGCCCGGGTGCGCAAGGGCGAGCACATGCGCGCCTTCCCCATCTCCAACTGGACCGAACTGGACGTGTGGCAGTACATCGCCCGGGAAGGCCTGGAGCTGCCCTCGATCTACTTCACCCACAAGCGCCAAATCGTGCGCAAGAACGGCCTGCTGGCCCCGGTCACCGACCTGACCCCGGCCAAGGACGGCGACGTGGTGGAAGAAATCGACGTGCGCTTCCGCACCGTCGGCGACATCCCCTGCACCGCGCCGGTGGAATCCACCGCCGACTCCATCGACAAGATCATCGCCGAGACTGCCAGCACCGCCGTCTCGGAACGGGGCGCCACCCGCCTGGACGACCAGACCAGCGAGGCCTCCATGGAACAACGCAAGAAGGAAGGGTATTTCTGATGGCTGCCCTGGAACGCATTCAAGACCACGGCCTGCTGCGCTTTCTCACCTGCGGCAGCGTGGACGACGGCAAGAGCACCCTGATCGGGCGCCTGCTCTACGACACCCGGGCGATCCTCACCGACACCCTGGCCCAGATCGAGCGCACCTCCCAGCGCCGCGGCCTGTCCGCCGTCGATCTGTCCCTGCTCACCGACGGCCTCTCCGCCGAGCGCGAGCAGGGCATCACCATCGACGTAGCCTACCGCTACTTCTCCACCGGCACGCGCAAGTACATCATCGCCGACGCCCCGGGCCATGAGCAGTACACCCGCAACATGGTCACCGCCGCCTCCACCGCCGACCTGGCGATCCTGCTGGTGGATGCGCGCAAGGGCCTGTCGGTGCAGACCCGCCGCCACGCCGCGGTATGCCACCTGCTCGGCATCCGCCACCTGGTGGTGGCGGTGAACAAGATGGACCTGGTGGAGTACGACCGGGCTGTGTTCGAGCGCATCCGCGCCGATTTCCAGGACTTCGCCGCCGGCCTGGGCCTGTCCGACACCACCCACGACGTCACCTTCGTGCCCATGTCCGCCCTCAACGGCGACATGGTGGTGGACCGGGGCGAAGCCCTGGCCTGGTACGAGGGCCCGACCCTGCTGGAACTCCTGGAAACCGCCCCCGGCGCCCACGGCGACGCGGCGGCCAAGGCCGAGCAGTTCCGCTTCCCGATCCAGTGGGTGTGCCGCCCCCAGGCATCCGACGACCCGGAGCTGCACGACTACCGCGGCTTCAGCGGCCGCATCGAGTCCGGCACCGTCCAGGTGGGCGACCGCATCCTGGCCCTGCCGGCTTGGATCGAGACCAAGGTGAAGGCCATCCACATCGGCGGCCAGCCCCTGACCTCGGCGGTGGCCGACCAGTCGGTGACCCTGCTGCTCGAAGACGAGATCGACCTGTCCCGGGGCGACATGCTGGTCAAGGCCGGCAGCAACGGCAGCACCGCCAGCGCCGCCAACGGCGACGGGGCCGTGCCGGAAGTGACCAAGCAGCTCGACGCCATGGTCTGCTGGTTTGCCGAGACGCCGCTCGACCGCAGCCGCAAGTACACCATCCGCCACACCACCCGCAGCACCCGGGCGGCGGTGGGCGAGATCGCCTACAAGCTGGACGTGAACACCCTGGAACAGCAGGGCGCCGAAAAGCTGGCCATGAACGACATCGCCCGGGTCAGCTTCCGCCTCGCCCAGCCGGTGTTCTGCGATTCCTACGCGAAGAACCGGGCCACCGGGGCCTTCGTCATCATCGACGAGGCCACCTTCGACACCGTAGGCGCCGGCATGGTGGTCTGAGGCGCCCGCCCATCCGAAGCGCTATAATCGCCCCCTTGGCCCGGCCGCCCACCAGCGGCCGGGCCGCATTCTTTTCTGCCGCAGGCCCCTACCGCCGGCCCGGCCGGTAGTGGGAAGAAACACCGCCGTTGGCGACACCATCGAGCCAATCCAAGTATTCAAAGAACAGCAACGGGAATCATGGAGAACCTCCAGACCGCGCCCATGATCGCGCTCAACGCGATCGCCAAGCGCTACCCCGGGCCCAGCCGCGACAGCGCCGCGGTGGAAGCCCTGAGCAACATCGACCTGACCATCGCCGAAGGCGAAATCTTCGGCATCATCGGCAAGAGCGGCGCCGGCAAATCGACCCTGATCCGCTGCATCAACCTGCTCGAACGCCCCAGCGCCGGCCAGGTGGTCGTCGCCGGCCGCGACCTGACCGCGTTGTCCGACGCCGAGCTGCGTGCCGCCCGGCGCGAGATCGGCATGATCTTCCAGCACTTCAACCTGCTGGCCAACCGCACCGTCTTCGCCAACGTCGCCCTGCCCCTGGAGCTGGCCGGCATCCCCCGGGCCGAGATCGCCGCCCGGGTGGACCCGCTGCTCGAACTGGTGGGCCTGGCCGCCCAGCGCGACCGCTACCCGAGCCAGTTGTCCGGCGGCCAGAAGCAGCGCGTCGGCATCGCCCGGGCCCTGGCCTCCCGGCCCAAGGTGCTGCTCTGCGACGAAGCCACGTCGGCCCTGGACCCGGAAACGACCCGCTCGATCCTGGCCCTGCTGCGCGACATCAACCAGCGCCTCAAGCTGACCATCGTGGTGATCACCCACGAGATGCAGGTGATCAAGGACCTGTGCGACCGGGTGGCGGTGCTCGACCACGGCCGCATCGTCGAATCGGGCCGGGTGTTCGAGGTGTTCACCGCCCCCACCCAGCCCATGACCAAGACCCTGATCGCCGACGTGATCGGCCACGAGTTGCCCGAGGGCCTGCTCGAACGGCTGGCCCAGCCGCACCTGCAAAAGGGCGGCCAGGTGGTGCGGCTGTTCTTCACCGGCGCCTCGGCCGACGCGCCCCTGATGTCGGCCCTGACCCGCCAGTTCGGCCTGGATGTGAACATCCTGCACGGCCAGATCGACGAGATCCAGGGCGAGCCCTTCGGCTCCCTGCTGGTGCTGCTCGAAGGCGACGTCGCCAACCGCCAGGGCGCCCTGACCTGGCTCGATCAACAAGGCATCCGCACGGAGGTGGTCAATGTCGCCTGAACTGCTTTCCCTGCTCTGGGACTCATTCATCGAAACCCTGGTGATGGTCGGCCTGTCCGGCGGCATCGCCACCCTGATCGGCATCCCCCTCGGGCTGCTGCTCGCCGTCACCGCCCCGGGCCACATCCTGGCCCGGCCGGCCTTCAACAAGATTCTGGGCCTGGTGGTGAACGCGGTGCGCTCCACCCCCTTCATCATCCTGATGGTGGCGATCATCCCCTTCACCCGCCTGATCACCGGCACCTCCATCGGCACCGCCGCCGCCGTGGTGCCCCTGGCCATCGCCGCCATCCCCTTCGTCGGCCGCCTGGTGGAAGGCGCCCTGCGCGAGGTGGACGGGGGCCTGATCGAGGCCGCCCAGGCCATGGGCGCCACGCCGATGCAGATCATCACCAAGGTGCTGGTGCCCGAATCCCTGCCCGGCATCCTCAACGGCCTGACCATCATGCTGGTCAGCCTGATCGGCTTTTCCGCCATGGCTGGCGCCGTGGGCGGAGGCGGCCTGGGCGACCTGGGCATCCGCTACGGTTACCAGCGCTTCATGCCCGAGGTGATGGGCATGGTGGTGCTGGTGCTGATCGTCTTCGTCCAGCTGGTCCAGTCCTGTGGCGACTGGCTGTCGCGGCGCCTGAACCATCGCTGATCACCGCTAATCAGCGCTGACGCCGGATCGCCCTTTTCCCTTGTTTCCGACCCTTAGCCAACAGGAGTCCCCATGAAAATCGCAAAAGCCCTCGCCACCCTGCTGTTGGGCGCCACCGCTCTAGCCAGCCTGACCAGCCTGGCCGCCCACGCCGACGACAAGGTCTACAAGATCGGCGTCACCGCCGGACCCCACGCCCAGGTGATGGAACAGGTCAAGAAGCTGGCCGAGAAGGAAGGCCTGAAGATCCAGGTGATCGAATTCTCCGACTACGTGCAGCCCAACGCCGCCCTGGCCGCCGGCGACCTGGACGCCAACAGCTACCAGCACCAGCCCTACCTGGACGACCAGGTGAAGTCCCGGGGCTACAAGCTGGTGTCGGTGGCCACCACGGTCAACTTCCCCATGGGCCTCTACTCCAAGAAGGTGAAGAGCGTGGCCGAGCTGGCCCACGGCGCCACCATCGGCGTGCCCAACGACCCGACCAACGGCGGCCGCGGCCTGCTGCTGCTGGAAAAGCAGGGCCTGATCAAGATCAAGCCGGGCGTGGGCCTCAAGGCCACGCCCCTGGACATCGCCGAGAACCCCAAGAAGTTGAAGTTCAAGGAACTCGACGCCGCCCAGCTGCCGCGCACCCTGGGCGACCTGGACGCCGCCACCATCAACACCAACTACGCCCTGCCGGCCGGCCTCAACCCGACCAAGGACGCCATCGCCATGGAAGCGGCCAAGGGCCCCTACGCCAACGTGATCGTGGTGCAGGAGAAGAACAAGGACGCGGCCTGGGTGCACAAGCTGATCAAGGTCTATCACAGCGCCGAGATCAAGAAGTTCATCGACACCGAGTTCAAGGGTTCCGTGCTGACCACCTGGTAAGCGCATCCCCAGGGGTTCTGCCCCATTGAAACGGCGACGCCCGGCTTGATGCCGGGCGTTTTGCTTTGTGGCAAGGCTGGGGAATGACGGCCGTGCGGCCTGACCTACTTGCCGCCGGCCGGCGCCGCCCGGTCGCCGCTGCCGGCGACGAAGGGATAGCGGGCGAAGATGGCGGCCACCGCCTTGTCCAGGGAGGATTGGGACACCGCTGCGGCCATGTCGTCCACCGTGCCGACGCCGACGCCTTCCCACACCAGCTGGCGCCGCCGGGCGTCCACCAGGTCCACGTTGAGGGTGCCCTGGGTGTACTGGATCACCTCCTGACCCCAGCCGTAGCCCGGCCAGGAGCCGTAGTAACCGCCCCGGTAGCCGTAATAGCCCATGGGCGCCGGGGTCGGCACCACGTCATACTTTTCCTCCAGCTTGGCGTTGAAGTTCACCAGCAGGTCGGGGGAGGCTTCCCGGTACACGTAACCGCGACGTTCCAGTTCGGCCCGGGCGGCGCGGCGCAGCCGGTCGGTCAGCAGGGTGCTGTAGCCGGAACGGTCGGTTCCCGCCGGCGAGAAGAAGGCGAAGGTGTGGTAGCGGGCGAAATCCGTCTGGGGATCGTAGTCGCTGCGCACGTTGGGACCGCTGGCGCAGGCCGCCAGCAGCAGGGGTGCGGCCTGCAGGGCGAGCCGCCCCAGAATCCGGCGCAGGCCGGCGGGTTGGACGAACAGGGTGACGAGGCGGGACATGGCGACCTCCTGAGCATGGATGGGCAATCTTCCGCTATCTTCCGGCGATGCGCCGGCTTTCCAAGAATAAGACGCCGGCTCCGCCCCCGCCGTTCCAGCGCGATCGCCGCCGACCTCCACGGCGCCGCCGAGCTGCCCCGCCCGGATGCTATCCGGGCGACACGGTCAGTGCTTGGTACCGAACAGCTTGTCGCCGGCGTCCCCCAGGCCGGGAATGATGTAGCCGTCGGCGTTGAGGTGGCTGTCCAGGGAAGCGGCGTGGATCGACACGTCCGGGTGGGCCTCGCTTACCGCCTTCACCCCTTCCGGCGCCGCCACCAGCACCAGGGCCTGGATCTGGCGACAGCCCTTGCGCTTGAGCATGTCGATGGTGGCGTTGAGGGAGCCGCCGGTGGCCAGCATCGGGTCGATGATCAGGGCCATGCGCTCTTCCAGGTTGCCCACCAGCTTTTCGAAATAGGGCTCGGGCATCAGGGTTGTCTCGTTGCGGGCGATGCCCACCACGCTCACCCGGGCACTGGGCATCAGGTCGAGCACCCCGTCGAGCATGCCCAGGCCGGCGCGCAGGATCGGCACCACGGTGACCTTCTTGCCCTTCAGCTGCTGCACCTCCACCGGGCCGCACCAGCCGTCCACCGTCACCGTCTCCACGGGAAAGTCGCGGCACGCCTCGTAGGCCAGCAGCCGGGCCAATTCCGCCGTCAGCTCGCGGAATTTCTTGGTGCTCATGTCCGCGGCCCGCAGCAAACCGATCTTGTGCTGGACGAGGGGGTGGTCGACGACGGTGAAGGGCATGGCGGTCTCGGCGGCAAGGAAATTGAACGGCGCGATTATCGCCCGGCGCGGCGGCGGCCGAAATAGCGGCGTACCGCCCGATGCCGCCCTCCGATCCGCCAGCCCTTGCGAACCCCGCGCCCAGCGCGCCTTTCCGGCCTGCCAGCGCCGGATGCCGCGCCCCTTGTGGTTTTCCACAACGCATGCCCGGAGAACGAGTACTGGCGCGGGGTTTCAATCCCCCTCGGGGCCGCGCCCTCTCCACGCCCCGTTCCGGCCGGGCTGCGCGGCGGGGATAATGCCGGCTTTTGCGCCCCCGGCGCCCGACCGCCATGCCCTCCCCCGCCTCCGTCCGCCATCCCCTCGCCCTGGGCGTGCTGTGCGCCCTGGGGGCCGGCCTGCTCTGGGGGCTGGTCTTCGTCGCCCCGCTGATCTTCGCCGACGTGGCCCCCGCCTCCCTGGCCCTGGGCCGCTACCTGGCCTTCGGCCTGGTGGCCCTGCTCCTGGCCGGCGCCGACCGCCCCCGTCTGGCGGCCCTGACCCGGGCCGACTGGAAGCGGGCCGTCGCCCTCACCCTGGTGGGCAACTTCATCTACTACGGCTGCCTGGCCGCCGCCCTGCAACAGGCCGGCGGCCCCCTGCCCACCCTGCTGATCGGCACCCTGCCGGTGGTCATCGCTGTATGCGCCAACCTGACCTCGCCGGACCTGCCCTGGCGGCGCCTGGTGCCGCCGCTGCTGGCCATTGCCACCGGATTGGCCCTGGTCCACGCCCAGGAGGCGGGCGCGGCCCCGGGGGACGGCTTTGCCGCCGGCCTTGCCCTGGCCGTGGGGGCGGTGGCCTGCTGGACCTGGTATCCCCTGGCCAACGCCGACTGGCTGCGCCGCCATCCGCGCCTGTCGCCCACCACCTGGTCCACCGCCCAGGGGCTGGCGACCCTGCCCCTGGCGGTGGCCGGCTTCGCCGTGCTGCTGGCCGTCCAGCCCACCGGGCGGATCTTCGGCGCCGACCCGGCGGCTTACGTCGCCGGCATGGCGGTGCTGGGGCTGGGCGCCTCCTGGGCCGGCACCCTGCTGTGGAACCGGGCCAGCCAGCTATTGCCGCCCGCCCTCACCGGCCAGCTGATCGTTTTCGAGACCCTGGCGGCCCTGGCCTATCTGTACCTGTACGCCGGGCGCGGTCCGACGTTTTTCGAGAAAGCTGGCATAACCTTGCTGCTTTGCGGCGTATTGCTCGGCGTGCGCGCCGTCCGCTCGGCGCAGCGCCATTAATGACGCCGAGGTGCTCATCGTGTACCCCTTCGCGCGGCGCACAAATTTCGTTTGCATAATCTTAAATTGCACCGGAATATTTCCCTTTCCTATAACGCAACCAGGCCTTTTTCAGGCCAATTTTGCAAAGGGGAAAAACCATGACGTCGCCGCACTCTCGTCCACCGCTCGCTCCCGAAGCCAGCTCCTGCCTCGAATGCCTGAGACTGCATCTCACCAGCAAACGCCCGGCGAGCACAGCGGCCCCTCCCTTCGACGATTGCCCCGGCGACTACCGCTGCCCGCTGCGTGAAGTGCGGGCCATCGGCCGCATCACCGACCGGGTCTACAAGGCCACCTGGGTGGCCCTGGTGGGCCTGGTGGGCATCATGATCACGGCCGTCCTGACCAACGTCTGATCCCGGCAGGGGCTCCTCGGAGCCCCTTTTTCGAGCACCGTTTTCCTACCCGCTCGCTTATTACAATAATTAATAAAATTAAAGGATTTTATTCTTTTTCAGCAGAAGGACCCGTCGATACAGTACGCCCATCCCCTTTCGATCATCCGACACCACGAGGATCACCATGGCGTACTCCAAACCCCTGCCCCGCCTGCTCGGCACCCTGGCCCTGGCCTTCTCCACCGCCTTCGGCGCGGCCCACGCGGCCGACATTAACCTGCTCAACGTTTCCTACGACCCGACCCGGGAGCTGTACCAGGACTACAACGGCGCCTTCGCCAAGTACTGGAAGGCCAAGAGTGGCGACAACGTGACCATCCGCCAGTCCCACGGCGGCTCCGGCAAGCAGGGCCGCTCGGTGATCGACGGCCTGGAAGCCGACGTGGTCACCCTGGCCCTGGCCTACGACATCGACGAGATCGCCGCCAAGGCCAAGCTGCTGCCGGCCGACTGGCAGAAGCGCCTGCCCCACAACGCCAGCCCCTACACCTCGACCATCGTATTCCTGGTGCGCAAGGGCAACCCGAAGAACATCAAGGACTGGGAAGACCTGGCCAAGCCGGGCGTCTCGGTGATCACCCCCAACCCCAAGACCTCCGGCGGCGCCCGCTGGAACTACCTGGCGGCCTGGGGCTACGCCCTGAAGAAGTACGGTAGCGAGGACAAGGCCCAGGAATTCGTCGGCCGCCTGCTCAAGAACGTGCCCGTGTTCGACACCGGCGCCCGGGGCGCCACCATCAGCTTCGTCGAGCGTGGCCTGGGCGACGTGCTGCTCGCCTGGGAGAACGAGGCCCTGCTGGCCACCAAGGAGATCGGCAAGGACAAGTTCGACATCGTGGCGCCGGAAACCTCGATCCTGGCCGAGCCGCCGGTGTCGATCGTGGACAAGAACGTGGACAAGCACGGCACCCGCAAGGTGGCCCAGGCCTACCTGGAATACCTGTACTCGCCGGAAGGCCAGGACATCGCGGGCAAGCACTACTACCGCCCGGTGGATGCCAAGGTGGCGGCCAAGTACGCCGGCCAGTTCCCCAAGGTCAAGCTGTTCACCATCAACGACGTGTTCGGCGGCTGGGAAAAGGCCACCAAGGCCCACTTCTCCGACGGCGGCTCCTTCGACCGCCTGGTCGGCGGCAACCGCTAACGGGAGCCCAGGCAACGCCATGACCGCCCTGGAAGCCCTGCACGACGTGGTCCGCTACTTCAACGACCACGCCTTCGCCCGCCCCACCGGCCAGCCGGCCCTGAACGTGACCCCCCAGCAGGTCGAGGGGCTGTTCACCGACCTGCGCCTGGAATCCCGCTACCAGCCCCTGATTTCGGTGCGGGACGGGGCCAGCGTGGCCCACGAGGCCCTGCTGCGCGCCTTCGGGCCGGACGGCACGCCCCTGTCGCCGGAAGACGTGTTCTCCCTGCCGGGAGGCAGCGAGGAGATGGTGCACCTGGATCGCCTGGTGCGCACCCTCCACGCCCTCAACTTCCTGGCCAACGGGGCTCGGGGCGACCTGCACCTGAACGTCCATCCCCAGCACCTGCTGGCGGTCCAGGGCGGCCATGGGCAAGTCTTCGAAACCATCCTGCGCCACCTGGGGTTGTCCCCCGCCCAGGTGGTGCTGGAAATCGTCGAAACCGGTGACAGCAGCGGCGGTGACGGCAAATCCTACGAGGCCCACCTGGCCCGGGCCATCGCCGGCTGGCGCGAACGGGGCTACCGCATCGCCCTGGACGACTTCGGCCGCGCCCACTCCAACGTGCACCGCCTGGCCTGGTTGTCGCCGGACATCGTCAAGCTCGACGGCACCCTGATCTACGCCGCCGAGCAGGACCGGCGCCACGCCAGCATCCTCAGCCGCATGGTGGCCATCGCCCACGACATCGGCGCGGTGGCGGTATGCGAGGGCATCGAAACCCCGCGCCACCTGGAGCTGGCCATCGCCGCCGGCGCCGACCAGGTGCAGGGCTACCTGTTTGGAAAACCCGCCTCCCTGGCCCAGCTACGCCAGGGCGACGGAGACGGCGGGGCCTCCCTGGGCGCCGCCCTGGACACCCTAAAGGCCCTGCTCGCCGAACTCGGCGAGGCGGCCAACGCCGGCACCGCGCCGGCCCAGCCCAAGGAGCTGGCGGCCTGAGTTTGCCTCTTGCCGCCTCCCCCTTCCCCCCAACGAAACCTCCAACGAAAAAGGCCCCGAAAGGGGCCTTTGCGTTTTGCGGACCGTCCGTCGCCGGCTCAGGCGCCCAAGCGGCGGCGCCGGGCTTCGAACAGGCAGACCCCGGCGGCCACCGAGACGTTGAGGGATTCGACGCTGCCGAGCATGGGGATGCTCACCAGGGTGTCGCAGGTTTCCCGGGTCAGGCGGCGCAGGCCCTCCCCTTCGGCCCCCAGCACCCAGGCGGTGGCGGCGGGCCAGTCGGCCTCGTAGAGGTTGGAGGTGGCTTCGCCGGCGGTGCCCACCACCCAGATGTCCCGCTCCTTCATCTCGCGCAGGCTGCGGGCCAGGTTGGTGACCACCACGTAGGGCACGGTTTCGGCGGCACCGGAGGCGGCCTTGATCGCCACGTCGGTAAGCCCCACCGCCCGGTCCTTGGGCGCCACCACGGCGTGGGCGCCGACCGCGTCGGCCACCCGCAGGCAGGCCCCCAGGTTGCGCGGATCGGTGATGCCGTCCAGCACCAGCAGCAGGGCCGGCTCGGCCAGGGTGTCGAGCACGTCGTCCAGGGTGACGTGGCGGATGCGGGCGTCCACCAGGGCGATCACCCCCTGGTGGCGGGCGCCGGGGGCCATGCCGTCGAGGCGCTTGCCGTCCACCGGGATGACCCGCACCCCGTGGGTTTCGGCATGGCGCAGCAGGTCCTTGGCCCGGGCGTCCTGGCGCTGGGCGTCCAGGTAGATTTCCTTCACCGCCTCCGGATCGTGGCGCAGCTTGGCGATGATGGCGTGAAAGCCGTGGATGGAACGGGTCTGGGAGCGGCTTTCGGCCATGGTGTCTACCTTGCGGAATGGGGAAACAGGGCGGCGATTGTAGCGGTTCGGGCGGCGGCGGCGAAACGTCCGCCGCCGCCGCCCGGCAACCTGCCCGATCAGCCGGCCTTGGTGCGCTTCACAGCCGGCTTGGCGGCAGCCTTGCTGGCGGTTTTAGGCGCCGTCTTGCGGGCGGCCTTCGGAGCCGCCTTGGGGGTCGCTTTGGGGGTCGCCTGGACCGCAGCCTTGGCAACCGGCTGTGCCGCCTTGGTCACGGATTTTGCGGGCTTGGCAGCCTTCGCACTGGCCTTGCCGGACGGCTTGGCCCGGGCGGGGGCGGCCTTCTTGGCCTTGCCGTCGGCCTTGGCCTTTGCCGCAGGTTTCTTGGCGGCCGCGGTTGCCGGCTTGGCCACCTTGGCCTTGGCGGGTTTCCCCTCTTCGGCACCCTTGCTCCGCTTGGTGGCGCTCGGTACCGGAACCTCTTCCACCCGCGGCAGCGGGACGCCGCCCAGCAGGGCGGCTACCGGGGCCTTGCGCCGCCGCGCCGGAACGGCCGGGATCGTGTCCCCCGCGCCGGACGCCGTGCCCTGGGGCGGACCGAAATAGGTGGTGGGCCGATCCTCGTCCGTCACCGGGCGCGGTGCGGGCCGGGACGCCGGACGTGCCTTGGCGACCGGGCCACGCGCTTCCGCACGAACGACCGGAGCCGCCTTGCCCCCCTTCCCTCCCTTGCCACTGCTCTTGCCCCGGGGGGCAACGGGAGCGGCATGCCGCTCCTCGTCACGGGCAGGAGCGGCTTCGTTGCGCCGGGCCGCCCGGCCGCCGGCCCCGTCCTTGACCAGGACGAAGTCCACCTTGCCGCTTTCCAGATCGGCCCGCACCAGCTTGACCTTGACCCGGCCGCCCAGGCGGTAGGAAACGCCGCTGCGCTCACCGACCATGGCGTGCTTGACCGGATCGTGGTGGAAGTAGTCCTCGCCCAGTTCGGAGACGTGCACCAGGCCTTCCACGTACACCTCGTCCAGGGCGACGAAGATGCCGAAGGGCACCACCGTGGAGATGGTGCCGTCGAACACCTCGCCGATGCGCTCCTTCATGTAGAAGCACTTCAGCCAGTTCTCCACGTCCCGGGTGGCCTCGTCGGCGCGGCGCTCGGTGGCCGAGCAGTGCAGGCCGATGGATTCCCAGTTGGCGTGGTCCTTGTCCTTGGGCGTCTCCGCCGGCAGGGCCTTGGCGGTCTTGGCCTCGGCGGGGCGCTGCTGGGCGCCGTTGCGCTTGAAGGGCTTTTCCGGAATCAGGATCAGGTCCTGGTAGCCCTCGGGCTTGTAGCGCTGGCCGGCCAGCACCGCCTTGATCGCCCGGTGCACCAGCAGGTCCGGATAGCGGCGGATCGGCGAGGTGAAGTGGGTGTAGGCCTCGTAGGCCAGGCCGAAGTGGCCCAGGTTGTCCGGGCTGTAGATGGCCTGGCGCAGGGAGCGCAGCATCACCGTCTGCAACAGCGGCGCGTCGGGCCGGTCCTTCACCTTGTCGAGCAGTTCGGCGTAGTCCCGGGCGCCCGGGGCATCGCCGCCGCCGATGGACAGGCCGAATTCCTTGAGGAAGTCGCGCAGGGCTTCGAGCTTTTCCGGCGTCGGGCCCTGGTGCACCCGGTACAGGCAGGTCTGCTTGTGCTCTTCGAGGAAGTTGGCGGCGCAGACGTTGGCCGCCAGCATGCATTCCTCGATCAGCTTGTGGGCGTCGTTGCGGATGACCGGGATGATGGTGTCGATCTTGCCCTGGTCGTTGAAGACCATCTGGGTCTCGGTGGTCTCGAAGTCGATGGCCGCCCGCTGGTCCCGGGCCTTGGAAAGCACCTGGAAGAGCTTGTAGAGGGTTTGCAGGTGGGGCAGGACCGCCACGTGGGCGTCGGCTTCGGGCTGCGCGGCACCGGAAATCCAGTTCCACACCTGGGTGTAGGTGAGGCGGGCCCGGGAGCGGAACACCGCCGGGTAGAAACGGTACTCCTTGATCCGCCCGGCGCTGGTGATCTGCATGTCGCAGACCATGGACAGGCGGATCACGTCCGGGTTGAGGGAGCACAGGCCGTTGGAGAGCTTTTCCGGCAGCATCGGGATCACCCGGCGCGGGAAATACACCGAGTTGCCCCGGGAGAAGGCGTCGTGGTCCAGGGCCATGCCCGGCTTGACGTAGTGGGAGACGTCGGCGATGGCCACCACCAGGCGGTAACCCCGGCCGACCTTTTCGGCAAAGACCGCGTCGTCGAAGTCCCGGGCGGTCTCGCCGTCGATGGTCACCAGGGGCAGATGGGTCAGGTCCTCGCGGCCGGCAGTATCGACCTTGCGCACCGTGTCCGGGATGGCCTTGGTCTCGGCCTCGGCTTCCGGCGAGAAATCGAAGGGCAGATCGTGCTTGCGCAGGGCGATCTCGATTTCCATGCCCGGGTCGGCGTAGTTGCCCAGCACCTCCTTCACCCGGCCGATGGGCTGGGTGTAGCGGGTCGGCTGCTCGATGATCTCGACCACCACCACCTGGCCGGTGCGGATCTCGGGCACGGCCCCGCGCTTCTTGCTCTTTTTGGCGCCCTCGGCCTTTTCCTCCGGGGCGAGCAGAATCTTCTGGTTGATGCGCCGGTTCTCGGGGACGACGAAGCGCACGCCGTGTTCCTCGAACACCCGGCCTACCACCAGAGAATTGGCCCGTTCCAGCACCTCGACGATGGCGCCTTCGCGGCGGCCGCGCCGGTCCACCCCGGTGACCCGGGCCAGGGCCCGGTCGCCGTGGAGCACCCGGTCCATCTGCTTGGGTTCCAGGTACAGGTCGTCGGACTGGTCGTCGGTGACGAGGAAACCGTAGCCGTCCGGATGGCCGATCACCCGGCCGGGGATCAGGTCCACCTTCTCGGGCAGGATCAGGGCGCCCTTGCGGTTGCGCAGCAGCTCGCCCTCCCGCTCCATGGCGCGCAGGCGGCGCTCGAACAGATCGCGTTCGAAGGGGGCGATATCGAGCAGGGTGCACAGGTGCTCGACGCTGACGGGACGGCCCTGCTCTTCCAGGGTCAGGGTGATGTATTCGCGGGACGGCAGCGGCGACGGATACTTTTGTACCTCCCGTTCGAAGAACGGATCGCGGCGGCGCACTTTCGACAGTTTGGGTGTTGACACTTTTTTGGGGGTCCTTATAATCCGGCCTTCTTCGATGTTCGCACATCGCCCAGATGGCGGAATTGGTAGACGCACTAGTTTCAGGTACTAGCGCCGCGAGGCGTGGAGGTTCGAGTCCTCTTCTGGGCACCAATCGCAGAAAAAAGCCAGCTTCCGAGCTGGCTTTTTTCATTTCTGCGTCGCCAGTTTCTCAGCGCCATCACGTTCTAGCCAGTGCATCCTTGGGTTTGCGGTGGCCCCCGCGGCAGCGGCACCCTTGGTGCCGGCCAGCACGGAGGCCGGAAAATCGATGCGTGCCAGCATGTCGGCATGGCAACGCAGGCAGATGATACCAGCCCCGGGCCATGTCTTCAGTTAAATCCCCGCCCGGGCCGTTCCGGCGCCGGCCATGGCTCGGCCCGACACCCCGGAACCGCCAAAATGGCCGATCCGCGCCTCGTCCGTGAAAATGGGCCGGAAAGTGCAAGAAAACGGACTCATCGGGAGAAATGGGGAGTCGACAGCGAATCCCCACGAAGGCTGGACCACGGCCCGATTGTCCTGGTTAGGGCGGGCGCGTAATAACGTTTGCGTTCCCGGCCTGAAGTCCCTATAATCCGCGCCTATTCGATGTTCGCACATCGCCCAGATGGCGGAATTGGTAGACGCACTAGTTTCAGGTACTAGCGCCGCGAGGCGTGGAGGTTCGAGTCCTCTTCTGGGCACCAATCGTAGAAAAAAGCCAGCTCCCGAGCTGGCTTTTTTCATTTCCGGGCCTAACCCCGTCCCAACGCCCATCCCAAGTCCTAAAAAGCGAACGGCCATGCCGATTCTGGCATGGCCGTTTGCGTTCGGCGGAAAAGACGCCGAGCCGGGGATTACAGCTGGCCCAGACGGCGGTACAAGGTGTTGCGGCTGATGCCCAGCTTGCGCGCCGCCGCCGAGATGTTGCCCCCCACCGCTTCCAGGGTGCGCTGAATCGCCTGGCGCTCCATCTCCTCCAGACTCACCATCTCGCCGCCCGGCATCAGGGGCCGGACCATCGCGGCCGAGGCCGGCATTTCCGCCATCGGCGCGACGATCGGCGCATCGGACGCGGCTTCGAGCAGGTCTTCGAGCAGGTGGCACTCGTTGATTTCCGACTCGTCGTCGTCGAGCAGGGCCAGGGCGACCCGCAGCACGCTGGTCAGTTGCCGGATGTTGCCCGGCCAAGGGTAAGCCTCGAACAGGCGCATGGTGCTTTCGGACACCTGCACCGCCCGGCCCTCGGCCTCGGCGCCGATGATGTTGTGCACCAGCTGGCGCAGGTCGGCCCGCTCGCGCAGGGGCGGCAGGGTGACGCTCAGGCCGTTGAGGCGGAAATACAAATCCTCGCGGAAGGCGCCCCGGGCCACCTCGTCGCGCAGACGGCGGTGGGTGGCGCAGACCAGGGCGATATCCACCGGGATGGTCTTGCCGCTGCCCAGGGGGGTGACGCAACGCTCCTGGAGGACCCGCAGCAGCCGGGCCTGGAGGGCCAGGGGCATGTCGCCGATCTCGTCGAGGAACAGGGTGCCACCGTGGGCTTGCTGGATCTTGCCCACGGCCCCTTCCTTGCGCGCGCCGGTGAAGGCGCCGCCCTGGTAGCCGAACAGTTCGGACTCGATCAGGTTTTCCGGAATGGCGGCGCAGTTGAGCGCCACGAAGGGGCGGTCGCGCCGCGGGCTGCTGTTGTGGAAGGCCTTGGCAAAAATCTCCTTGCCCGCGCCGGATTCGCCCTGGATGAGGATCGGGATGTCCCGGCCGATCACCCGGCGGGCCCGATCCACCGCGGCCTGGATGCGCGGGTCGCCGGTGCACAGGGACTCCAGGGTGATCTCCGCCGGCTCGGCGGGCTGCACTTCGGGCAGCCGCACCGGACGGATCGGTTCCTCCGCCACACCGATCACCCGGCCGCCGGCGCCGACGGCCGGCAGGTTGCCGCGCAGCCGCACATAAAAGGTCTTGCCTTCCCGGGTACGCAGGGCGATAGGCCGTTCCGGCTCGCGGCGCGCCTGATCCACCAGCCGGCCCAGCACGCCCTCGAAGATCACCGAAAAATCCCGGTTCATCACCTCCTGGCGGCGCAGGCCGAGCAACTCCAGGCCCGAGACGTTGACGGCCGAAATGAAGCCGTCGCCGTTCACCGCCAGCACGCCTTCGCCGAGGGTGCCCAGGTAATCGTCCCGGGAATGGAAGCACACCAGAATCTGGCGCGACTGCTCGAAGTCGAACAGACGGCGCTCCACCATCTGGGCGGACATGCGCACCAGACCGAAGGTGTGGGGCTGATAGCGGCGGAAATCGGTCGAAATATCCAGCACACCGATGACGTTCCCGTAGGAGTCGCGCAGGGGCGCCGAGCTACAGGTGAGAAAGCCGTTGTGGTCGAGGAAGTGCTCGGCCCCGAACACTTCCAGGGGGCGCTCCTCGACCAGGGCGGTGCCGATGGCGTTGGTGCCGCGCACCGACTCGTCCCAGGAGGAACCGGGCTGGAGGGCGACGCGCTGGGCCCGGGAAACGAAATCCGGGTCGCCCAGGCTGTGCAACAGCAGGCCGTTGCTGTCGGCCAGGACCACCACGCAGCCCGAATCGTGGATGTGCTCGTAGACGTGCTCCATCACGGGCAGGGCATAGGAGATCAGCGACCGGCTACGGTCCTGCTCCTGTTTGAGCACCTGCTCTGCCACCGGATCGGCGGCTACGCCACGGACGGCAGTCTCGATGCCGGACCGATGACAGCGCTGCCATGAGCGCAGCACCTCGGTACTGAGGAGCTCGCCAGGCAGATCGCCACGCTGGAAGAACAACTGTCGTGCCTTGAGGATGCGCAGGGTGCGCGCATCCTCGGCAACCAAAGCTTGCCGCATATCCCTCCTCCTTGTTCTCTGCTGCCTACCGCTGTCTCGCTCGACCGATTTCGTATCGGTTCATGTGTCACTTGTGTTGCAGAACGTAGCACCTGCCCAATTGTTTAGCAACGCATGTGTCGGTGCGAACCCGATCTAGCAACCTCCGTGCCTGGACAAGTTGCTGAAGCGTGCAACAAAACCCCTGTTTCACCGCCTGGCACGGGGCTTGCTGCCTGGCTCCCTGTCATGGGCCTCGCGGCCCCTCGCCGGCACAACACTACAAATCATTTCTTCGACCAAAGGAAACCAAGGTGAAACTGACCCTCCGCACCACGCTTCGATCGATCCCCGTCCTGCTGCTCGCGCTGATCGCCGCCAATGCCATCGCCCACGGCGACGTGGTTCCCCATGCGGTCGACACCACCGGCCTGGACAACCTGGGCAGCGAGTGGCGCGCCACCAACCCCTTCCGCAAGAACGAAACCGCCATCCGCATCGGCGATTCGGCCTTCAACCAGAACTGCGCCCGCTGCCACGGCCTGGGCGCCGTGTCCGGCGGCATCGCCCCGGACCTGCGCTACCTGCCCGAAGGTGACGAGGGCGACGAGATCTTCCTCAACCGCATCCGCCACGGTTCCACCCGGGATGGCCGGGTGTACATGCCCCCCTTCGAGGGCACCCTGTCCCAGGAAGCGATGTGGGCGATCCGCGCCTGGCTGGAGAAGGTCCATGTGGACTAAGCGCCGTACCTCCCTGCGCCTGCTGGCCGGCCTCGCCCTGGCCGGTCTGGCTTCCTTCGCCCGGGCCGGCGACGTCCCGGTACAACAGCCCGGCGTGCTACGCATCGCCGTCTATAACGATTTCGCCCCCTACTCGGCCAAGGGCCAGGGCATCGACGTGGACCTGGGCCGGGCCCTGGCGGAAAAGCTCGGGCTCAAGCCCGACTTCGTCTGGTTCAGCGCCGACGACGACATGGGCGACGACCTGCGCAACATGGTGTGGAAGGGCCATTACCTGGGCACCCGGCCGGCGGACGTGATGATGCACGTGCCGGTGGACACCCGGCTGGCCCAGGCCAACAAGCAGGTGACGATCTTCGCCCCCTACTACCTGGAAACCCTGGCGGTGGTGCGCGATCCCCAGCGGGTGCCGCCGGTGACCGGCTCGGCGGCGGTGGCCTTGGAGGTGTTCACCCGGGAAAAGATCGGCGTCGAAGTGGGCTCCCTGGCCGACTCCTTCCTGCTCGCCTCCCTCAGCGGCCGCATCCGCGACCAAGTGGTGCATTACCGTTCCGTGGCCAAGGCCGTCGGCGGGCTGCGCGCCGGCGAGGTGGCGGCGGTGATGGCGCCCAAGGCCGAACTGGAGGCCGCCCTGGGCAGTGCCCCGAGTCCCTACGCCATGGGACCGGTGAAGATGCCCGAGATGCGCATCAACGGCTGGGCGCTGGGGCTGGCGGTGAAGGCCGACAACCCGCAGCTCGCCGACACCCTGGGCCAGGCCATGGCCCAGCTGGAAAAGGACGGCACGGTGAAGCAGATCTTCGCCCGCCACGGCGTTACCCACCAGACCACGGGAGACTGACATGAACGCCCCCCTGCCCCGGCAGTCCCCGCTCCCGCGACTGGCTCTCCTGCTCGCCCTGGCCGGCATCGCCGGGCCGGGGTGGTGCGGTCCCAACGCCTACGTGCCGAACGAGAAGAGCGGCACGGTGAGCGTGATCGACACCGCCACCGACCAGGTGATCGGCCAGATTCCCGCCGGGGCCCGCCCCCGGGGTATCGCCGCCGACCCGGCCGGCAGCCGCCTGTACCTCACCGATGCCAAGGCCAACGGCCTGACCGTGCTGGACGCCGGCACCCGCCAGATCGTCCGCCAAGTGCCCCTGGGCGAATCGCCGGAAGGCATCTACATCTCCCGGGACGGCAGCCGCCTGGCGGTGGCCGTGGAAGGCACCAATGCGGTGGCCCTGGTGGATGCCGCCAGCGGCGCGGTGCAGGCCACGGTCAAGGTCCAGGGCAAGAACCCGGAGCACGCCGTGTTCAGCCCCGACAGCCGCTGGCTCTACGTCAGCGCCGAGGAGGCCGAGCAGGTGGACGTGATCGACGTGGCCCAGGGCAAGCAAGTGGCCAGCATCCCGGTGGGCAAGCGCCCCCGGGGCATTGCCTTCCTGCCCGACGGCTCCCGGGCCTACGTGGCCTGCGAACTGGCCGGGGCGGTGTACGCCATCGACACGGCCAGCCGCCAGGTGCTGGCGCGCATCCCCGCCGGCCAGATGTCCAACGGCGTCGCCGCCCTGCCCGACGGCTCCCGGGTGTTCGTCTCCAACGGCCGCGACGGCACGGTGATGGCCATCGACACCGCCAGCCACCAGGTGCTGGCCACCATCGAGGTGGGCAAGCGCCCCTGGAACATGGCGGTGACCCCGGACGGGCGCAAGCTCTACGTGGCCAACGGCCGCTCCAACAGCGTCTCGGTGATCGACACCGCCGGCCTGCGCCGCGTCGCCGACGTGGCGGTGGGCGAACTGCCCTGGGGAGTGGCGATCCGATGAGCGCGCCCCGCTACACCCGCACCGCCATCCTGCTGCACTGGGTGCAGGCTGCCCTCGTTCTCACCCTGCTCGGCCTGGGCTGGTACATGGCCGACCTGCCCAAGGGGCCGGACAAGACCGCCACCTACGCCCTGCACAAGTCCCTGGGGCTGTGCGCCCTGGCCCTGGTAGCGGTGCGCCTGCTGTGGCGCTGGCAGCACCGCCCGACGCCCCTGGCCCGGGTCACCACCCAGGAGCGCCTGGCGACGGCGGTGCACCATCTGCTCTACCTGCTGCTGGCGCTGGTGCCCCTGGCCGGCTACCTGTCGGCCTCGTTCACCAAGTACCCGATGAAGCTGTTCGGCATGCCGGTGTTCAAGGCCGGCTGGGCCGACGAGACGATCAACGGCATGTTCAACGCCCTGCACAAGGGCAGCGCCCTGATCCTCGCCATCCTGGTGGGCCTGCACGTGGCGGCAGCCCTCTACCACGGGCTACGCCGCGACGGGGTGCTGGCGCGCATGTCGCCCCACAATTCCCGCGCCGGCACCGCCCTGGAGTGACGCCGGCCCCCCCTGCTCCATTCCCGTTTTTTCCTCTCCCTTGCCAGGCCCCAGCAACACCGGGGCCTGTTTTTTTGCCCGCTATTTGCCCGCTTGCCGCTTTGGCAGCCCCGAGTTGTTGCAAAAGAAAACACCTGCTCCAAATTGGAGCAGGTGTCGTTTTCATTGGGTAAATCGGTTTTACCCTGTGGCGGCACTAAGCAGTGCAGCGCGGGCCGAACGCACCGCAATGCCTCCAGCGCCACCTCCCGATCAATCCAGGTTCAGCACCCATTCCAGGGCGGCGCGCAGGTCGGCGTCGTTAATGCGCTCCGGCGGATTGGGGGTCATGGGAATCTCGCCCCACACGCCGCTGCCGCCCTCCCGGACCTTCTTGGTCAGAATGGCCAGGGCGTTGGGGTTGCCCTTGTACTTGGCGGCCACGTCCTTGTAGGCCGGGCCCACCAGCTTCTTGTCCACCGCGTGGCAGGCGACGCAGCGCGCCTTCTTGACGATGGCCTCGGAAGCCGTGGCGCCGCCGGCTGCAACGGCGGCGGCGATGAGGAACAAGCAGTGCTGCACTTTCATGGGAATCCTTCCAAAAACAGGGCGACGAATGGGGGAAATCGGGGAGAGCAAAGAAACGGGGCGCCTCACACCAGGCCGGCCCGCTCCAGTTCGGTCCATTCCTCGTCGCTGAAAAAGCGTGAACGGGCGATGAAGCTGACGCCTTCCGGGCCTTCCAGGGAAAAGGTGTCGCCGTTGCCCGGGGCGACGTCGATCACCAACTGGGTGTGCTTCGAATACTCGTACTGGGACTGGCCGATGTAGAACGGGCAGCCGCCGATCTCGCCCAGATGCACGTCGTAGCGGCCGATCGCCAGTTCGCCGGCCAGGTAGCACATCGGGGCGCTGCCGTCGCAGCAGCCGCCGGATTGAAAGAACATCAGCCCCGCGCCGTGCCTGGCCTTGAGGCGCTCGATCAGCGCCAGGGCCGCCGGTGTTGCCACAACCCGATCCACCACGATCGTCTCCCGAAGAAAAAACGGGGCGGCAGGGCCGCCCCGAACATCAGCTCAAGCAACGTGGAGAGCAGAGGAGAGACTTAGAAGAAGCCCAGGGCCTTCGGGCTGTAGCTGACCAGCAGGTTCTTGGTCTGCTGATAGTGGTCGAGCATGACCTTGTGGGTCTCGCGGCCGATGCCCGATTCCTTGTAGCCGCCGAAGGTGGCGTGGGCCGGGTAGGCGTGGTAGCAGTTGGTCCACACCCGGCCGGCCTGGATGGCGCGGCCCATGCGGTAGGCAGTGCTGCCGTCGCGGCTCCACACGCCGGCGCCGAGGCCGTAGGGGGTGTCGTTGGCGATGGCCAGGGCTTCGGCTTCGTCCTTGAAGGTGGTCACGGCCAGCACCGGCCCGAAGATTTCCTCCTGGAAGATGCGCATCTTGTTGTGGCCCTTGAACAGGGTCGGCTGGATGTAATAGCCCTCGGCCAGCTCGCCGCCGAGATGGGCGCGATCGCCGCCGACCAGCACCTGGGCGCCTTCTTCCTTGCCCAGTTGGAGGTAGGACTGGATCTTGTCCATCTGCATCTGGGACGCCTGGGCACCCATCATGATCGAAGTGTCCAGGGGGCTGCCCTGCTTGATGGCACGGACGCGGGCCAGGGCGCGCTCCATGAACTTGTCGTAGATGGATTCCTGGATCAGGGCGCGGGACGGGCAGGTGCACACTTCGCCCTGGTTGAAGGCGAACAGCACCAGGCCCTCGATGGCCTTGTCGAAGAAGTCGTCGTCGGCGCGGGCAATGTCCTCGAAGAAGATGTTGGGGGACTTGCCGCCCAGCTCCAGGGTGGCCGGGATCAGGTTGGTGGCGGCGGCCTGGGCGATGACGCGGCCGGTGGCGGTGGAGCCGGTGAAGGCGATCTTGGCGATGCGCTTGCTGGTGGCCAGCGGCATGCCGGCTTCGCGGCCGTAGCCGTTGACGATGTTGAGCACCCCCGGCGGCAGCAGGTCGGCGATCAGCTCGACCAGCACCAGGATGGAAATCGGGGTCGACTCGGCCGGCTTGAGCACCACGCAGTTGCCGGCGCCCAGGGCGGGAGCCAGCTTCCAGGCGGCCATCAGGATCGGGAAGTTCCAGGGGATGATCTGGCCGACCACGCCGAGAGGCTCGTGGAAGTGGTAGGCGATGGTGTTCTCGTCGATCTCGGACAGGCTGCCCTCCTGGGAGCGCAGGCAGCCGGCGAAGTAGCGGAAGTGGTCGACGGTGAGGGGGATGTCGGCGTTGAGCGTCTCGCGGATCGCCTTGCCGTTATCGACGGTCTCGGCGTAGGCCAGCAACTCCAGGTTCTGCTCGATGCGGTCGGCGATCTTGAGCAGGAGGTTGGCCCGGTCGGCGGCCGGGGTCTTGCCCCACTTGGCGGAAGCGGCATGGGCGGCGTCCAGGGCCAGCTCGATATCCTCGGCGGTGGAGCGGGCGGCCTTGGTGTAAGGCTTGCCGGTCACCGGGGTGATCACGTCGAAATATTCGCCCTTGACCGGGGCGACCCACTTACCACCAATGAAGTTGTCGTATTTGGCCTTGTACTGGATCTTGGCGCCAGAATGGCCGGGCAGTTCGTAAATCATAGTCTCCTCCTTGGATAGGATGGGTTGGCAACGCTCTTGAGTGAAGGCGTTCTCTCCCTAGGCAGAGACCGTGCCAGCTTTTCGCCATCCCCCGTCACCCCTGGCCAAAACCGGCCTGGCCGGGCAAACCGGGGTCGCCGGGGGCAGGATGCCCGGTCACTCTGGAGCACCCCCTGTCTTAAAACGGGACAATTGCTCCACGACGCAACGCGCCCGCGCCGGAAAAACTCCTGAAACCCTGACCAGGAGCGGACTTCGGTCAGGCACGGATCATGCACCATTCATAAGATGGAACATGACGACGCCCCCACCTCGCCGATCCGCCGCTCCTGGGAGCGCTGCGCCGAACTCGGCCTCTCCCCCGGCCAGCCCCTGCCCGACGCCAGAGTCTCCCAGGCGATCCTGGCAGAGCGCCTGGCCGCCAACGAACGTCTGGTGGCCTACGCCCAGCCGGTCATCGAAAATCTCCACCAGCAGATCGCCCGGTCCTCGTCCACCGTGCTGCTGGCCGACAGCAGCGGCATGATCCTGCGCTCGGTGGGGGATCTGGACTTCCTCACCAAGGCCACCCGGGTCGCCCTCACCCCCGGTTCGGTCTGGTCGGAAACCCACATGGGCACCAACGCCATCGGCACCGCCCTGCTCGAACAGCGGCCGGTGGCGGTGTTCGGCGACCAGCACTACCTGACCCGCAACCACTTCCTCACCTGCATCTCCACCCCCATCCACGGGCCGGAAGGGGGGCTGCTCGGTGTGCTCGACATTTCCAGTGACGCCCGGGTGACCCATACCCACGCCCAGGCCCTGCTGCGCACCACCGCCGAGGTGATCGAGAACCGACTGATCGAAACCCTGCCCGGCGGCGTCCTGGCCCTGCGCTTCCACGCTGCGCCGGAAGCCCTGGGCACGCCTCTGGAGGGCCTGGTGGTGCTCGACGGGGCCGGCCAGGTGCTCGCCTGCAACCGCCGCGCCAGCCAGCTCCTCGGCGGCGAGAACCAGCCCGGCGCCCTGCAGCGCTACTTCCGCGGCAGCCTGCCCATGCTCATGGACCACGTACGCCGCCGCGGCGGCCAGACCCTGCTGCTGCGCGGCGCCAACGGCCGGGAATACGCCGCCACCCTGGCCCTGCTCGCCGCCGTCCCGGGCGCCCCCCCTGCGCCCTCGCCCCTGGCCGGCCGGAGCGCAGGCGGCGGCATTGAGGCGGCCGCCCCGTCATCACCGGGGCAACTCGGCGCGCCGACCCTGGCCGACCTGAGCCTGGGGGACCCGCGCATGGCCGAGGCGGTGCGCCTGGCCTCCTGCATCGTCGAGCGGGACATCCCCCTGATGATCCAGGGCGAAACCGGCTCGGGGAAAGAAGTGTTCGCCCAGGCCTTCCACCGCTCGTCGCGGCGCCGCGACGGCCCCTTCGTAGCGGTGAACTGCGCGGCGATCCCCGCCACCCTGATCGAGGCCGAACTGTTCGGCTACGTCGAAGGCGCCTACACCGGCGCCCGCCGCCAGGGCAGCAAGGGCAAGATCCGCGAAGCCCACGGCGGCACCCTGTTCCTCGACGAGATCGGCGACATGCCCCAGGCCCTCCAGGCGGTGCTGCTGCGGGTGCTGGAAACCCGGCGGGTGGCCCCCGTCGGCGGCGGCGCCGAGGAAATGGTGGACATCGCCCTGGTCTGCGCCAGCCACCGGCCCCTCAAGGCCCTGGTCAAGCAGGGTGAGTTCCGCGCCGACCTGTTCTTCCGCCTCTCCGGCATCACCGTCGGCCTGCCGCCCCTGCGCGAGCGCAGCGACTTCTCGGCCCTGGTGCGCCAGCTGCTGCGCGACGAATCGCCGCAGCGCCCCCTGCGCATCTCCCCCGAGGCCCTGGCGGCGCTGCACCGCCACCCCTGGCCGGGCAACCTGCGCCAGTTGCGCAACGTGCTGCGCCTGGCGGTGGCCATGGTCGGCGACGAAACCCTGCTCGACCTGCGCCACCTGCCCGAGGACCTGCTCGAAGAGTCCCGCGCCCAAGCTCCCGGCGGCGGCGCCACCGGCCAGAGCCTGCGCACCAGCGAGGCCCGGCTGGTGCGGGACACCCTGGCCCGCCACCGGGGCAACATCTCGGCGGCGGCCCGGGAACTGGGCATCACCCGCACCACCCTGTACCGCAAGCTGCGCCAGGACGAGCCCGCCGCCGACGGCGCCCCGCCCTTCCCCTTCGCCCCGCCCTCCCCTCCTGCCGGCCAGTGACCCGCGGCCGGTGCCTTTCATAACGACAACACATCCCCACCGCCACGCCCGAGACCATGAGCCTGTTCCCCTTCCGTTCCCGCCCCGCCGGCCCCCCGCCGCCCTCCCCCCACCGGCCCCACAGCGGCACCTTCGACTGCGGCGCCGCCACCGCCCTCGGCGATCCGGACCTGGCCGAGCAGGCCGGGCTGCTGTTCGCCTTCGTCCCCCCCGAGGCCGATTTCCCCCGGGTCAGCGCCGACCTGCAACGCCTGGCCAGCCCGGGGCGCAGCGTGATCAGCCTGTCGTCCACCGGGGCCTTATGCGCCCGGACCGACGGCTCGCCCTACTGCGCCATGGAGGGACGCCAGGGCAGCTGGCTGTGGCTGCCCGACGGCCTGGTGGCCCGCCACGAGGTGCACACGGTGGACCTGCACGTGAATGGCGGCAGCGCCCGGGACCGGGTCGCCGCCATCCGGGGCGAACTGGAACGCCTGCCGGTGGGCATGCCCCTGTCCGCCGGCCAGACCTTCGCCCTGGTGTTCTGCGACGGCCTGTCGGCCTCGGAAGGCTTCCTGATGCAGGCCTGGTACGAAAGCCGGCGCTTTCCCTGCCTGGCCATCGGCGGCTCCGCCGGGGGCCGGCTCGATTTCAGCGGCACCTACATGCGCGCCGCCGGGCCGGTGCTCCAGGGCAAAGCCCTGCTGGTGTTCTGCCAGATCGCCCCGGGCAAGCGCTTCGCCCCGTTCAAGAGCCAGAACTTCGAACCCACCCGCCAGCACTGGCTGGTGGCCGAGGCCGACCCGGTGGCCCGCACCGTGGCCTCGGTGTTCGGTCCCGACGGCCGGCCTCAGCCGGTCCTGGAGGCCCTGGCCGCCCACCTGCGCTGCCGGCCCGACGAGGTGGGTGCCCGCCTGGCGGGCAAAACCTTCGCCGTGAAGGTGGGGAACGAATACTTCATCCGCTCGGTGGCCGCCTTCGAGGGCGAGCGCATCCGCTTCTTCTGCGACCTGGAATTCGGCGACCGGCTCCACCTGCTGGAGGCCACCGATTTCCACGGCGCCACCCAGCGCGACTGGGACCGTTTCCTCGCCGGCAAGGGCCAGCCCGTCGGCGTGCTGCTCAACGACTGCGTGCTGCGCCGGGTCGGCAACCCGGGCAAGCTGGAAGGCGCCCGCTTCTTCGGCGGCCTGCCCGCCGCCGGCTTTTCCACCTTCGGCGAGATCCTCGGAGTGCCGATCAACCAGACTCTGTCAGCCCTGGTCTTCTTCGACGGCCCGGGGGACGACCTGATGGCCGACTTCCCCATGGCCTACGCCGACTACGCCGGCCACTACGCCCAGCGCGCCTTGTACCGCTGGGAGGCGCTGCACTCGCTGCAAAGCGCCGTGGTGGAAAAGGTGGTGGATTACCAGCACGGCCTGTCGCCCCTGCTCTCCAGCCTGCCCCAGCTGGAGGCGGCCACCCGCCAGCAGGCCGGCACCCTGGACCTAGCCCAGGCCAGCATCGGCGCCATCAGCGGCGCGGTGGCCCAGACCTGCGAGGCCCAGGCGCGGCTGGACGGCGAGCTGGACAACCTGGAAGGCATTTCCCAGGCCATCGGCAAGATCACCGGCGGCATCAGCGCCATTGCCGACCAGACCAACCTGCTGGCCCTCAACGCCGCCATCGAGGCCGCCCGTGCCGGTGAAGCCGGGCGCGGCTTCGCCGTGGTCGCCGACGAAGTGCGCAAACTGGCGCAGTCGGCCAAGGGCCAGGCCGATGCCACCGCCGGCAGCATCCGCCAGGCGGTGGCCGCCATCGCCAGCATCCGCCAGGTGGCCGGGGAGACCGTGGACACCATGCAGGACATGGCCCGCACCAGTTCCGATGCCGCCGCCCAGATCGGCCGCATGAGCCAGGAATCGGCCCTGGAGCGGGACAGCGTGGGAGCCAGCCTGGCCCGGCTGGAGACCCTGGCGAGCGGCCTGGACGCCATGGAGGCGGCCATCCACCAGCTCACCGACTTGCAGGCCATGGCGGCGCACTGAACGGTCGTGGCCCAACGACAAAGGCCCGGGAGCCATGCTCCCGGGCCTTTGCCTTGAATGCCGAGCCACGCCGGACGTCACGGCCCGGCGCGGTGCCTCCGGTACTTACTCCCGGTAGTAGCCGACGCCGACCAGGTTGCCGCCCTCGCGGCGGATGAAGGTGTGCTTCTTCTCCACGGCGTTGGTCAGGGGGTTGCGCCACACATAGTCCACCTCGCCCTCGCCGCGCCGCTTGGCCAGGTCGATCATCTGCTGGATCAGGGGGTGGCCTTCCACGTCGGTCAGGTCCCGGGCGTCGCTGCCGGTCATGGCCGGATTGGCGCCCATGGCCTCGAAGCGGCCGTTCTCCAGGTTCACCGCGAACACGTAGAGGTCGCCGTTGAAGAAGCCGCCCACCGGATCGTTGAAGCTTTCCCGGGCCTTGTCCATGCCGTCCTTGCGCACCAGGGCCACGGCCCGGTTGAGCATGCGCCGGGCGTCATTGGCGGTGGAGCGGGGAGCGTAGTAGCCCACCCCCAGCACGTAGTCGCCGCTGCGGTGCAGGAAGGTGACTTTCGGTTCGACCTTGTTGCTCGCCCGGTTGAGCCACACGTAGCGCACCTGGGCGTCGCTCTGGCCCTTCACCGCGTCGAGCATGTTGCGGAACAGGGGGTTGCCCGCCGCATCGCGGCTTTCCAGCACGTTCAGGCCCACCAGGCTGTCGGCGGCGGCGCCGCTGGCCCGGTAGACGCCCTGCTGGTCGATGGCGAAGACGTAGAGGTCGCGCTTGACGAAGCCTCCCTTGGGGTTGTTGAAGGCGGAAAAGGCCTTCTCCGGCCCGTTGGCCTCCAGGTACTTGACCGCCGAGGCCAGCAGGGCCTGGGCCTGGCGGGCGGTGGAATGGTTGGCATTGTTGGCAATGTTGGAATTGTCGGCGGCGGCCTGGGCCAGGGCGGGCAGGCACAGCAGGGCCAGCAGCATCCCGGCGCGGCGCAGCAGATTGACGGCTCTCATCTCGGTGTCACTCCCTCGTTCGTAGCAAAAAGAAAAACGGCGGCGGTGGCGGTGCTTACGGCACCCGTCACACTGCCGCCGGTTGCAGTTCCACCAGGCCGTAGCGCGCCGCCAGGCGGAACAGGGCCAGGTCGTTGTCCACCTCCAGCTTCTGGCGGATGGCGGACAGGTGGTTGAATACGGTCTTGGGGCTCAGGTGCAGGCGGGTGGCCACGGCCCCGGGGGCCTCGCCCCCGGCGGTGAGGCGCAGCACCTCGAATTCCCGGGGGGTGAGGCGGGCCAGTTCGCCGCTGCCTTCCAAAGCCAGCCGGGCGAGCAACTGGGCCACGTCGTCTGAGAAGGCCTGCTGGCCCTGGGCCACCTTGCGGATCGCCGCCACCATCTCCAGGGGTTCGGAATGCTTGGTCAGGTAGCCCACCGCCCCGTTGCGCAGGGCCTGGGTCACGTAGGCCGACTGGTGGTGCATGGAAAACACCAGGATGCGCAGGTCCGGCTGCCGGTCGAGCAAGCGGCGGATCGCCTCCAGGCCGCTACCCTGGCGCAGGGACAGGTCCATCACCACCACGTCCACCCGGGGCGCGTCGCGCAGGGCGGCGCAGGCCTCGTCGGCGCTGGCCGCCTCGGCCACCACGGTGAAGCCGGGCTCGGCGTCGATCAGGCGACGGTAGCCGGTACGCACCACCGCGTGGTCGTCCACCAGCATCACGTTGAGGATCATCTCCACTCCTTCCTGTTATCGCTACAGCGGAATCCGCGCCACCAGGCGCAGCCCCCGGGGGGCGGCATCTTCCACGGCCAGGACGCCGCCGCACATGGACAGGCGCTCGCGCATGCCGAGCAGGCCGCCGCCGCTGCGTCCCGCCACTTCCTGAGCGCGCCCCCGGCCGTCGTCTTCCACCGACAGCCTGATCGCCCCGTCCGCCACCCCGCAGGCCACCCGCACCAGGCCGGCGCCGCTGTGGCGAAGCACGTTGGTGAGGGCCTCCTGGAGCACCCGGTAGAGGGCCAGGCCGGCGGAGGCCGGCAGGGCCGGCAGCGGCTCCAGTCGGCATTCCAGGGCGATTTCCGGAGCCCGGGATTTCCAGCCGCCGGCCAGGTCCTCCAGGGCGGCGGCCATGCCCAGGCCCTCCAGGCCGTGGGGCCGCAGTTGGGCGAGCAGACCGCGCACGTGGCCGGCGATGCGGCGCGATTCCCGGCCGATCTCCTGGGCGCACTCGGCCACCTGGGCCGCCGGTGCCGTGGCGGCGTGGCGCTCGACGAAGGCGGCCGAGGCGCCGATGGCGGCCAGGGACTGGCCGAACTCGTCATGCAATTCACGGGCCAGTTCCCGCCGCTCGGCCTCCTGCACTTCGAGCAGGCGGCGGGTGAGCTGGTGCTGGGTGTCCCGGGACTGGGCCAGGCGCTCCCCCAGCCAGGCCACCGCCCGGCCGATGCGGTCGAACTCGCGCAACTCGAAACGGGGCAGCCCGGGATCGGCTTCGCCCCGTTCCAGCCGGGCCAGGCCCAGCTCCAGTTCGCGCACCGGCGACAGGGCCCGGTGCACCGCGTACCAGGCTGCCGCCAGGGAAACTGTTGCAAATAGGAGCAACACCAGGAACAGGCGGGCCGAGTCGCGCCATTTTTCAACAATCTCGCTGCCCGGATCGGGGCGGATCACCAGGGTGGCCTCCCCCAGGGGAATACGGTGGGCAGAGGCGGCGGCCGGGGGCACCAGCCAGTCCGGCAGGATGCTGTCTTCCAGGGGGGCGGGGTCGGCCGCCGGCCCGCCTGGCCCGGCCTCATTCCGTTCCAGGATGGCCTGGACGTGGCGCAGGCCGCCCCGCTCGATCAGGGCCTGCACCGCCGCCAGATCGGCGGCGCCCTGGCTCTGGGAGGCCCGGGTGGCGGCGAGCAGCAGGTCGGCCAGGCGCGACGAGGCGGCCTGTTCCTCGACGGCGTCCTGGCGCAGGGCCAGCAGCCAGACCAGGGCGACGGCCGCCGCCAGCACGGCGAAGAAGCCGGCCAGGCGGACCACCAGGAGACGGCGCAAATCCATGACGTTGCCCTTGCAAGCGATGACGGGCGGTTCAAGCAGGAAGCATTCCACCGGCGGGAACCTTTCCCGGCCACGGCAGGCGCTTTTCCCGGGACGGAAACGGGGGGGCTTTTCCATACTGCCCCGAGCACTGGAGACCCCACTGGAGACCCATCGGCCCGGTGCGCCCCATAACGATCAGGAGACGACCCCGTGAAACTGCATGCCAACGCCTCATCCCGCCCCCAACGCCTGGCCCTCGGCCTGGCCGCCGCCGCGCTGGCGGTGGGCCTGGCCTTTCCCGCCCAGGCCGCCGGAAGCAAGGTGACCTGGGACGACATCGCCAACGACGACAAGACCCCCGGCGACGTGCTCACCTACGGCCTGGGCCTGAAGGCCCAGCGCCACAGCACCCTGGCCAAGATCAACACCCGCAATGTGGCCGGCCTGGTGCCGGCCTGGAGCTTCTCCTTCGGCGGCGAGAAGCAGCGCGGCCAGGAAAGCCAGGCCCTGGTGCACGACGGGGTGATCTACGTCACCGCCTCCTACTCCCGCATCTACGCCCTGGACGCCCGCACCGGCAAGCGCCTGTGGGAATACGAGCACCGCCTGCCCGAGGACATCCGCCCCTGCTGCGACGTGGTCAACCGGGGCGCGGCGATCTACGGCGACAAGGTCTATTTCGGCACCCTGGACGCCTCGATCGTGGCCCTCAACAAGGACACCGGCAAGGTGGTGTGGAAGAAGAAGTTCGGCGACCACAAGGTCGGCTACACCATGACCGGCGCGCCCTTCGTGGTGAAGGACCAGAAGAGCGGCAAGGTGCTGCTGGTGCACGGCTCCTCCGGCGACGAGTTCGGCGTGGTGGGCTGGCTGTTCGCCCGGGACCCGGACACCGGCGAGGAAGTGTGGGCCCGCCCCCTGGTAGAAGGCCACGTGGGCCGCCTCAACGGCAAGGAAAGCACGCCTACCGGCGATCCCAAGGCCCCGTCCTGGCCCCGGGACAAGGACGGCAACCTGGTGGAAGCCTGGCACCACGGCGGCGGCGCCCCCTGGCAGACCGCCAGCTTCGACGCAGAGACCAACACCATCGTGATCGGCGCCGGCAACCCGGCCCCCTGGAACACCTGGAAGCGCACCCAGGAAGGGGACGACCCACGCAACTGGGACAGCCTGTTCACCTCCGGCCAGGCCTACGTGGACGCCAGCACCGGCGAACTGAAAGGCTTCTTCCAGCACACCCCCAACGACGCCTGGGACTTCTCCGGCAACAACTCGGTGGTGCTGTTCGAGTACAAGGACAAGAACGGCAAGCTGGTGAAGGCCTCGGCCCACGCCGACCGCAACGGCTTCTTCTTCGTCACCGACCGGGAAAAGCTGGCCACCGGCGCCGGCTACCCGAACAAGCCCACCTCCCTGATCGGCGCCTGGCCCTTCGTGGACGGCATCACCTGGGCCTCCGGCTTCGACCTCAAGACCGGCCGCCCGATCGAGAAGAACAACCGGCCGCCCCTGCCCAAGGACGGCGCCGACAAGGGCGAATCGATCTTCGTCTCGCCGCCGTTCCTGGGCGGCACCAACTGGATGCCCATGTCCTACAGCCCGGTCACCGGCCTGTTCTACATCCCGGCCAACCACTGGGCCATGGACTACTGGACCGAGCACCTGACCTACAAGGCCGGCTCCGCCTACCTGGGCCAGGGCTTCCGCATCAAGAAGCTGCACGACGACCACGTGGGCGTATTCCGCGCTATCGACCCCAAGACCGGCAAGATCGTCTGGGAGCACAAGGAGAAGTTCCCCCTGTGGGGCGGCACCCTGACCACCGCCGGCGGGCTGCTCTTCTCCGGCACCTCGGACGGCTTCGTCAAGGCCCTCGACGCCAAGACGGGCAAGGAACTGTGGAAGTTCCAGACCGGCTCCGGCGTGGTCTCCGTGCCCATCACCTGGGAAATGGACGGGGAACAGTACGTGGCCATCCAGTCCGGCTACGGCGGCGCCGTGCCCCTGTGGGGCGGTGACATGGCCGACCTGACCAAGCAGGTCACCCAGGGCGGTTCGGTCTGGGTGTTCAAGCTGCCCAAGCAGGTGGCGTCCCGCTAAGGCCCCGGGCGGGCGCGGCCTGGGCCGCGTCCGCCTCTATCGCTTTTTCCACTTTTTCCACTTTTCCCACCGGAACCCATTCGCCACGAGGGTGCCATGCACAGAATCCTTTACCTGATGCTGCTCGCCGCGGCCTGCCTGCCGGCGTCGCCGGCCTGGGCCGAGCCGGCGGGCGATCCGCCGGTGATCAACGGTTGCGGCATCTGGCCCCACGCCCGCTGCCGCGGCGCCGACCTGCGCCACGCCGATCTTTCCGGACGCAACCTGGCCGGCGCCGACCTGACCGGGGCCAAGCTGGCCCGGGCCGACCTGCGCGCCGCCAACCTGGCCGGCGCCATCCTCGACGGGGCCGACCTGAGCGGCGCCCGGCTGAACAAGGTCAACGCCCCGGGGGCCTCGTTCAAGGGCGCCACCCTGGTGGGGGCCGACCTGGAATTCGCCCGCATCATGCGCGCCGACTTCAGCGGTGCCGACCTGACCGCCGCCAACCTGGAAGCCGCCCGGGCCAGCTTCGCCTGGTTCGTCGGCGCCCGCATCGTCAACGCCAACCTGCAGGAAACCAAGTTCGTGACCGTCAATTTCAAGGACGCGGTGATGGAAGGCTGCCTGACCCGCTACACCATCTTCCCGGACGCCTTCACCGAAGGCTGCGCCGGCTGCCCTAAGGACTGGTGAGCCATGACCGCCCCCCTGATTTCCCCGGTGCGAAACGCCGCCCTGGGCCGCGCCCTTCGCCCCCTCCTCCTGGCCGCGGGTCTGGCCTTGGGAAGCGCCCCCGCCCAGGCCTACGAGGTGGTGCGCCCCGACGTGGACCTGTCGGCCTTGCCACCCCTGGGCGACGCCTGGCGTGACGACAACCCCTACCGGGGCAACCCGGTGGCGGTGGCCGCCGGCCGGCAGGTCTTCAACCAGGCCTGCGCCCAGTGCCACGGCAGCGACGCCGATCCCCGCCAGGGCATGCCGGCCCCGGACCTGCGCCCGCTGCACCGCTTCTGCCAGCGCATCCCCAGCCCGGAACTGAAGGGGGCCTGCATGCGCGACAACGACGCCTTCTTCGCCACTTCGGTGCGCTTCGGCAAGGTGCGGGTCGGGGTGGTGCACATGCCGCCCTGGCAGGGCATCCTGCCCCAGGAAGCGGTGTGGGCGGTGCAGGCCTTCATCGAGTCGGTGGCGCGCTGACCCGGCATGGGCGAGCGGCCGATTCGTCCCCCAGAAGCGAAAACGGCACGGGCGCCGCAGCGCCCGTGCCGTCGTCATTGCCGGTGCGTCCCGGGGGACGCTACCGCTGCACCGGTCAGGACTTGTGCAGCTTGAACACCCAGACCGAACCGCCCTGCTCCAGGAAGTTCACGCGCTTGGCCACGTCGCCGCCCCACAGGGGAACGGCGCCGCCCCAGCCGGTGACCACGGCGACGAACTGCTCGCCGTTCTGCTCCCAGGTGACCGGGGGCGCGACGATGCCGGTGCCGGCCTGGAACTTCCACAGTTCCTTGCCCGACTTGGCGTCCAGCGCCTTCAGGTAGCCTTCCGGGGTGCCGTAGAACACCAGGCCGCCGCCGGTGGCCAGAGCACCGCCCCACAGGGGAGCGTAGTTCTTGTTCTCCCAGACGATCTTCCCGGTGACCGGATCCACGGCGCGCATGGCGCCGATGTAGTCGTCGTGCAGGGCCTTGATGGTGAAGCCGGCACCCAGGTAGGCCGCGCCCTTCTTGTAGGAGACGGGCTCGTTCCAGATGTCCATGCCCCACTCGTTGGCGGGCACGTAGAACAGGCCGGTCTGCTGGCTGTAGGCGATCTGCTGCTGGTTCTTGCCGCCGAGGAAGGACGGCGCCGAGAACACCACCTTGCCCTTGCTGCCGTCGCTGCCGGCGGCCGGGTCGCCCGGGCGGTTTTCGTCGTTGTAGATCGGCCGGCCAGTCTTGAGGTCGATGCCCTTGGCCCAGTTCAGGTCATGCACGAAGGGGAAGGCATTGAGCAGCTTGCCGTTGGTCCGGTCGTTCACGTAGAAGAAGCCGTTGCGGTCAGCCTTGCCGCCGGCCTTGACCACCTTGCCGTCCTTGCCCTTGTAGTCGAAGGAGACGAACTCGTTCACCCCGTCGAAATCCCAGCCGTCGTGGGGGGTGTTCTGGTAGTGCCAGACGATCTTGCCCGAGTCGGGATCGATGGCCAGGGTGGAGGACGAGAACAGGTTGTCGCCGGGGCGCAGGTGGCTGTTCCACGGGGCCGGGTTGCCGGTGCCGACGAAGATCAGGTTGGTGTCCGGATCGTAGGTGGCGCCGTTCCAGGTGGAGGCGCCGCCGGTCTTCCACATGTCGCCGGACCAGGTGGCGTTGAGGGTGCCGCTGATGCCGTTCTCGACCTTGGTGCCGTTCTCGTAGCGGTAGCCCATGTGGCCTTCCACCGTCGGGCGGCTCCACAGCAGCTTGCCGGTCTTGGCATCCCGGGCCTCGAGGCGACCGACCACGCCGAACTCGCCGCCGGACACGCCGGTCACCACCATGCCCTTGACGATCAGGGGGGCCGCGGTCATGGAATAGCCGGCGGCGTAGTCGTCCACCTTCTCCTTCCACACCACCTTGCCGGTGTCCTTGTTGAGGGCCACCAGCTGGGCGTCCAGGGTACCGAAGATGACCAGGTCGCCGTACAGGGCCGCACCCCGGTTGATCACGTCGCAGCAGGGCATGATGCCGTCGGGCAGGCGGTGCTCGTACTTCCACAGCTTCTTACCGGTGGCCACGTCCAGGGCAAAGATGCGCGAGTAGGAGGCGGTCACGTACATCTTGCCGTCGTAGATCAGGGGCTGGGATTCCTGGCCGCGCTGCTTCTCGCCGCCGAAGGAGAAGGACCATACCGGCACCAGATCCTTCACCGTCTTGGTGTTCACCTTGTTAAGGGGGCTGTAGCGCTGGCCCTGGGTGCCCATGCCGAAGCTGACCACGTCGCCGGTGGTCTTGGCGTCGTTGACGATGTCGGCGTCGGTCACCTCCTTGGCCGATGCCTGGCCAAAGGCCAGCAGCGCCGACGCCAGCAGCGTCAGGGCCAGTGCTTTGTTTCGTGGGGTGCGGCTGCGTTTCATGAAGATGCCTCCTCGGTTGTAATAGCTATGGGTTCGGGTGACGGCGGCCCGCGCGCCGATCCGGTCGCGCGGGGGCGCAAGGCGGGCCGCCGCCCCCCCTTTCTGCAATCCCCATGCCAAAAACGTGGATCGGGAAGAATTCCCGGCCCCGAGGCACTCTCCTCCCGTCCGCCCTCGCCGCCGGGCTCCCGGCACTGCTTCAAATGTCATCACCTGTACCAAAGTGCGACACCCGGGGACGCCCCGGCGGGCAGCGCCCCGGCATCGGCCCCGCCCCCGGGCGGCGTCGGCTCCCCCCGCCAGGTCGCGGCATGGCGATTGCTTAAGACGGAAACGAGAAAACCGAATCCCGATCGAGATGCGGCGCCCACGCAGGCGCCGCCAAGGAGGAGACATGAGGAAGACCCTGCGCGCCGCCGGCGCGCTGCTGCTGCTCGCCCCCTGGCTGGCCCTGGCCGCCCCGGCGGCCAAGCCCCCCGCCGCCCCGGACCCCCTGGATTCGGCCCGCTGGGAGGACATGCGCCGCCAGCTGTTCGCCGACGCCCCGGTGGCGTTCGACGCCCGCATCAAGGTGAGCGCCCCGTCCATGGCGGAAAACCCGCTCAACGTGCCGATCACCGTGGACGCCACGGCCCTGGCCCGGGATCTGCCGGGCAGCGTGCGCGAGATCCTGGTCTTCGCCGACTTCAACCCGATCGTCCAGATCCTGCGCTTCTACCCGGGCCAGGCCACGCCCTTCCTGGGATTCCGCGTCAAGCTCCAACAATCCACCCCCCTGCGCGCCGCGGTGCGCGGCGACGACGGCGTGTGGCGGGTTGGGGGCGCCTGGGTCAACACCACCGGCGGCGGCTGCACCGCCCCGTCCGTAGGCTCCGCATCCCCCGAATGGCAGCGCCGCCTCGGCGAAGTCAGCGGCCGGCTGTTCGCCCGGGCCACCGACGGCGGCCAGGGCCAGGAACGGGTCCGGCTGCGCATCGTGCATCCCATGGACACCGGCCTGGTGGGCGGCATTCCAGCCTTCTTCATCCAGGAGTTGGTACTGCGCGACGGCCAGGGCCGGGACCTGATGCGCATCGAGCCCAACGAGCCGGTCAGCGAAAACCCGGTGTTCACCGTAGACCTGGCCGGCAACGACACCCGCCGCATCCAGGTGAGCGGCCGGGACAACAACGGCAACCTGATCCAGGCGTGGCTCGAATGAAAACCGTCATCCGCGCGCTCCCGGCCCTGGCCGCCCAGGTTGCCCAAATTGCCCTATTCGCCGCCCTGGCCCTGCCCGCCGCCGCCCGGGCCGGCGAAGAGAGCTACCAGAACTACGACTACGCCCTGGCGCCGCGCCGCATCGCCGCCGACACCTACGTGCTGGTGGGGCGCAACGAGGACTTCACCCCGCGCAACGGCGGCAACATCGTCAACACCGCCTTCATCGTCACCGACGACGGCGTGGTGGTGATCGACACGGGCCCCTCGCGCCGCTACGGCGAGCAACTGCGCCAGGCCATCGCCCGGATCACCGACAAACCGGTGGTGCGGGTGTTCAACACCCACCACCACCCGGACCACTTCCTCGGCAACCAGGCCTTTGCGGCCCCGACCCTGGCCGCCCTGCCGGGCACCATCGACGGCATCCGCCGCGACGGCAACGCCTTCGCCGAAAACCTCTACCGCCTCTCCGGCGACTGGATGCTCGGCACCGAGGCGGTGGCCCCCGCCGCCCCGGTGGCCGCCGGCACCCAGAACTTCGGCCGGCACCGCCTCGAAGCCATTGCCGACCTGGGCCACACCGACGCCGACCTGGTGCTGCTCGACACCGCCACCGGCGTGCTGTTCGCCGGGGACCTGCTGTTCCACGGCCGGGCCCCGACCACGCCCCACGCCGACATCGCCCACTGGCTGGCGGCCCTGGACCACCTGGAACGCCTCGCCGCCAGCGGCCGGGTGAGCCTGGTGGTGCCCGGCCACGGGGAGGTGGCCCCCCCCGCCGAACCGATCCGCCAGACCCGCCACTACCTGCGCTGGCTCGACGCCACCCTGCGCCAGGCCGCCGACGACGGGCTGGACATGAACGAGGTGCTGGCCCTGCCCCTGCCGCCGGACATCGCTGCCTTGGCGGTTTCCGAAGCCGAATACCGGCGCTCCGTCGGCCACCTTTTCCCGGCCATCGAGCAGGAAGCCCTGGCCCGGCACGGAGGCCGCCCCTAGGGCGGGAGCCATGGCCGCCACCCTGGCCCTTACCGCCCCGGCCGGCGCTCCGCCCCGGCTGTTCGTCGTGGCCCTGGGCCTGTCCCTGGCCCTGCACGGGGCGGTGCTGTTGCTGCCCCGGGCGACCCATGGCGCGCCGCCGGACCTGCCGCCGTTGCAGGTCACCCTGTACCTGGATGCCGCAGCGTCGGCCCCTCTGCGTTCCCCCCAATCGCCGTCCCCCCCCGCCGCGCCGGCGGCAACGCCGCCTGCGCCCGCCGCCCCCCAGGCCCGTCACCGCCCGCTTCAGGCCGCCCCCCGGGCGGAAGCGCCCCGCCCCCTGGCCGTGCCCGTCCAAACCGCCGCCCAATCGGCCCTCACCGCGCCCGCCCTTCAGGCGGACACCGGCCCGGCCGGCGCCAAAGCCGCCAGCGGTACCGCCGAAACGTCCACCGCACCTTCCACCGTCGCCGCCCAAGGCCCGGCCCAGGCCCGAGACGCCGCCGCCCCGGGGGACAACGATCCCAACGCCCTGGCCCGCTACGGCCGCGCCCTGTCGTCCCTGCTCGAACGGCAGCAGCACTACCCCCGCCTGGCAGCCATGCGCGGCTGGGAAGGAGAGGTGCGCCTGCAACTGAGCATCGCCCGCAAGGGCACCATCGTCGCCATCCAGATCGCCCATTCCAGCGGTTTCGACGTGCTCGACCGGAGCGCCCTGGAACTGGTCCAGCAGTTGCCCGAGGCCCTGCTGCCTCCGGTGCCCGCCGCCCTGCGGGAGCGGGAATTCCAGATCGTCGTGCCGATCCTCTACCAGCTGCGCAAGCCGGCCTGAACCCAGCGACGACCACCATGCGCGCCCTGCCCCTCCACACCCGCATCGGCCTGGTCCTGACGGCCCTGGCGGCGGCCATGTTGCTGGTCCTGGGGCTGGTGTGGACGCGCAGCGTCCAGACGTCGATCCACGAAGAGGTGGAAGCCGCCAGCCGGGTGGCCGAACAGTGGCTGAAGGTCCTGGCCGGCGAGACCCGCCAGGCCGGCCCCGCCCCCCTCCTGGCGCGGATTTCCGCCGTGGGCCGGATTCGCGCCAACAGCCTGGAAGTGCTCGGCGCCGACGGCACCCGGCTCTACCATTCGCCCCCTTCCGGCTACAAGGCGGGACGAGTGGCCCCGGCGTTCTTCGCCGCCCTGGTGGAGCCGGACTTTCCGCCCCGGCGCATCCAGGCCGGAAACCTGACCCTGGTGCTCTCCCCGGACCCCTCCCGGGCCACCCTGGACGCCTGGGACGGGCTGTGCGCCCTGGCGGGCTGGGCCCTGGGCCTGCTGGCCCTGCTCTTTCTCGGCTGCCTGCTCGCCCTCCACCGGGCCCTGGCCCCCCTGGGCCGGCTGATGGCCGCCCTGGACCGCACCGGCAACGGCCGCTTCGACACCCGCCTGCCGGCGACTGGCGCCCCGGAACTGGCGCGCCTGGCCCGGGCCTTCAACGGCATGGCCGACCGGCTAGCCGAAGCGGTGGACGAGAACGTGCGCCACGAAAGCGCCCGGGAAGTGTCCCGCCGCCTTCAAGGCCGGCTGGAGGACGAGCGCCGCGACATCGCCCGGGAACTGCACGACGAACTGGCCCAGGGCATCACCGCCGTGCGCGCCCTGGCCGGCGCCATCGTCCAGCGCAGCGCCGCCGAGCCGGCCCTGGCCGATCACGCCCGCAACATCGTCGCCGTCACCGGCGACATCCAGGACGGGGTGCGGCGCATCCTGCACCGGTTGCGCGAGCCCGCCGGCAGCAGCCTGGCCGCCGCCCTGGAGGCCCTGGCCGACGCCTGGCGGCAGCGGCACCCGGAAACCGTGCTGGTGGTGAATCTCGCCCCGAATCCGACCCTGGAGCGGGACGACCTGCCCGCCCCCTTCGCCCAGGCGGTGTTGCGCATCGTCCAGGAAGGGCTGACCAACATCGCCCGCCACGCTCGGGCCAGCCGGGCTGAGTTATCCCTGCACGGCGAGGCCGGGGGCCTGTGCCTGCGCCTGACGGATAACGGCATCGGCGCCGCCGCCCTGCTGTCGCCCTCCCCCTCCGTTTCACCCGCCGAATTTTCCGCCATATCGCCCGCCACTGGCTGCGGCCTGGGGCTGGCCGGCATGGGCGAGCGGATCGCCGCCCTGGGCGGCCGGTTACGCCTCGACACCCCGCCCGAGGGCGGCTTCCGCATCAGCGCCTGGCTGCCCGCCACCCACCCCGACCCCGCCGTACAGGAGGACCGCCCATGAGCCCCCGCCTCGACGCCACCCGCGTCCTGCTCGCCGACGACCACGCGGTGGTCCGCCTCGGCTTCCGCCTGCTCCTCGAAGGCGCCGGCGCCCACGTCTGCGGCGAGGTCGACAGCGGCGAGGCGGCCCTGCGCCGCTATGCCGAACTGGCCCCGGACGTGCTGGTGATCGACGTGTCCATGCCCGGCATGGGCGGCCTGGCGGCCCTGGAACGCCTCCTCGCCCGCCACCCGGAGGCCCGGGTGCTGGTTTTTTCCGCCCACCAGGACGCGGTCATCCCCAGCCGGGCCCTGCGCCTGGGCGCCCGGGGCTACCTGTGCAAGCGCTGCGCGCCGGAGGAGTTCCTGCGCGCCGTGGCCCGGGTGGCCGCCGGCGAACGCTACCTGGACCCGGAACTGGCGCCGGCGGTGGCCCTGGCCCAACTGGGCAGCGCCGCCCATCCGGTGGAGGCCCTGACCGAAAAGGAATTCGAGGTCTTCCTCCAGCTCGCCCAGGGGCGCTCGGTCAACGACGTGGCCAAGGACTTCTTCCTCAGCCCGAGCACGGTGGGCAGCCACCTCTACCACATCAAGCAGAAGCTCAACCTGCAGAACGCCGCCGAAATGGCCCTGCTGGCGGTGCGCAGCGGCCTGGTGGAAGCCTGAGCCTGAGCCTGAACCTCTGACTCCGTTCCATCCCGGCCGCCCGGTCCGGACTCATGATTTTCGCTAGGGCTGGTTGGCGAATCCCCCGGCGACCGGCGGGGGCGCGGTGGGAATAATCGTTTCCATGGTGCGGCAAGGTGCCGCCCACCCATAACGACAACATCGAGACATCCACATGCCCGTCCGTTCCACGCCCCTCTTCTTCGGCCTCGCCGCCATGGCGCCCTTCGCCGCCGCCGGCGCCACCGATGCACCGGAAGCGATCCTCGACCCGGTAGTCATCAGCGGCAGCCGCAACGAGCATTCCAGCTTCGACCTGCCCGCCTCCATCGATGTGGTGGGTGCGGACCGCATCGGCGCCGCCCAGGCCAAGGTGAACGTCTCCGAAGCCCTGTCCTCGGTGCCCGGGCTGGTGGCCCTCAACCGGCAGAACTACGCCCAGGACTTGCAGATCTCGTCCCGGGGCTTCGGCGCCCGTTCCGCCTTCGGCGTGCGCGGCATCCGCCTGATCGCCGACGGCATTCCCGCCACCATGCCCGACGGCCAGGGCCAGGCGGCCACCTTCGACCTGGACGCGGCGGAGCGCATCGAGGTGCTGCGCGGCCCCTACTCCGCCCTCTACGGCAACCACTCCGGCGGGGTGATCCAGATGTTCACCCGGGACGGCCAGGGCCGCCCCACCCTGGAAGGCTCGGTCAGCGCTGGCAGCTACGGCACCTGGAAGGGCGATGTGAACGCCCAGGGCGAAGCCGGGGGCGTGGGCTACGTGCTGGACGGCTCCCGCTTCAGCACCGATGGCTACCGCCCCCACAGCGCCGCCACCCGGGACCAGGCCATGGCCAAGCTGACCACCCGGCCCGATACCGACAGCAAGCTCACCCTGGTGGCCAACGGGCTGTGGCAGCACGACACCCAGGACCCCCTGGGCCTGACCTGGGGCGCCTACCAGAAGAACCCGCGCAGCGTGGACCCGGCGGCCCTCACCTACAACACGCGCAAGAGCATCGACCACACCCAGGGCGGCGCCACCTACGAGCGCCGCTTTGGCGAGGACGTGTTGCAGATCACCGCTTACGCGGGCAGCCGCCAGGTGACCCAGTACCAGGCCATCCCCAAGGCGGCCCAGATCAACCCGCGCAGTTCCGGCGGGGTGGTGGATTTCGACCGCAGCTTCGGCGGGGTCAACCTGCGCTGGATCATGTCCCGGGCCCTGGGCAGCGGGCGCCTGACCACCACCGCCGGCCTGGACTACGACCGCTCCAGCGACGACCGCAAGGGCTACGAGAACTTCATCGGCAACACCTTCGGGGTGATGGGCAAGCTGCGTCGCAACGAGGTGGACACGGTGTCCAACCTGGACCCCTACGTGCAGACCGAATGGCAGAACGAGCGCTGGTCCCTCACCGCCGGCCTGCGCCACAGCCGGGTGCAGGTGGAGGTGGACGACAAGTACCTGGCCAACGGTAACGACAGCGGCAAGCTCACCTACAGCCAGACCACGCCCATGCTGGGGGTGGTGTACAAGGCCACCCCGGCCCTCAACTTCTACGCCAGCGCCGCCCGGGGCTTCGAGACGCCGACCCTGAACGAGCTGTTCTATTCTGGCAACGGCAACGGCTTCAACTTCGGCCTCAAGCCGGCCCGCAGCACCCACCTGGAAGTGGGGGCCAAGGCCTTCCTGGGCAGCGACACCCGGGCCAACCTGGCCCTCTTCCAGGTGCGCACCGACGACGAACTGGTGGTGGACATTTCCAGCGGCGGGCGCACCAGCTACAAGAACGCCAGCCGCACCCTGCGCCAGGGTGTGGAGCTGGCGGTGGACAGCACCTGGAGCCACGGCTTCACCAGCCGGGTGGCGCTCACCGGCCTGCGGGCGGTGTACGACGACAGCTTCACCAGCACCAGCAGTGGCACCGTGCCCGCGGGCAACCGCATCCCGGCGGTGCCCGCCGCCACCCTGTTCGGCGAACTGGCCTGGAAGGACCCGCTCACCGGCCTGAGCGCCGGGGTGGAAACCATCGCCCGGGGCAAGATGTACGTGGAAGACAGCAACACCCAGCAGGCGGCGCCGGGCTACGCCCTGATCAACCTGCGGGTGGGCGCCGAGCAGAAGAGCGGCCCCTGGGTGTTCAAGCAGTTCGTCCGGGTGGACAACCTGTTCGACCGCCAGTACATCGGCTCGGTGGTGGTGGGCGACGCCAACGGCCGCTTCTACGAGCCGGCCCCGGGCCGCAACTGGCTGGCCGGGGTGAGCGTGCGCTACCGCTACTGACCGCCGTTCCGGCGGTCCCGTTTTTTCCTCCTTTTTCTCTCTGCCACCTCCCGTTTCGTCTCCTGTTGTTTCTTGTTGTTTCCTCCTCCTTTTCACGCCCCGGCCTCCGGGGCGTTTTTTTTGCTGCATTGCCGCAAACGAAAACAGGCGGGAGCAACAGCCAAGCCAATGATTATGAAACGAAAAAAACTGTTTCAGAGTGGGCCAGACGGCACGCCCCAGGCTGCAACAATGTCGAAATAATCGACACCGCCGTAAGTTACGACTGGTGTCAAAAAACGAAAAAATCGTCCTGAAATCGACAACCCTATTGATTGTTGCGATTACGCGTCATGGACCCTGTGTTCATGGCACGTCCCTCGCGCCTATGCATCCATCCCGCCTACCGGGGCGGGACTCAAGGAGGAGTCCGGGACGCCCTTTTTGCGGCCCCCCGGTATCCAGATCAAAAAGATGCATGGAGACTATCAATGACCCATTCCCAGATCCTGCGCCCCCTGGCGCTCGCCCTGCTGGCCATCGGCCCCGGCGCCGCCCAGGCGGTGAGCTTCACCCAGGGTGACGTGACCATGGACATCAACGGCACCGTGAACGGCTTCATGGTGACCCGGGAAATGCAGCTCACCAGCCGCGCCACCGGCCAGACCGTGAAGACCACCGACAGCAGCTTGACCAACGGCCTCTTGCCCGGCTGGATCAACTTCGTCGCCACCACCACCGCCAACGGCCAGGACATCAAGGCCCACATCAGCTTCGCCCCGGGCATCTCCAACCAGTCCACCATCGTCGGCCTGCCGTCGAACAACTCCAACGTCCAGGCCCTGGGCCTGAACAACCCGCCCAACAGCCCCTACAGCCAGGTGGACACCCGCAACGTGTACTTCCAGTTCGGCAACAAGGACTGGGGCAACATCAAGTTCGGCCGCGACATCGGCCTCTTTGGCCAGAACATCATCCTCTCCGACATGACCCTGCTCGGCGTGGGCGGCACCTCCTGGGCCAGCATCCCCTTCAACACCACCTTCGGGATGATCGGCCACGGCTACATGTACACCGGCTTCCAGCCCCAGATCACCTACACCACCCCGACCAAGAACGGCTTCTCCGGCGCCGTGGGCATCTTCCAGCCGAGCAAGTTCGCCGGCAACGAGACCAAGACTCCGGGCGTGCAGGCCATGGCCCAGTACGACTGGAAGGGCACCACCACCGGCAAGGTGTGGGGCGGCCTGATCCAGCAGAACACCAGCTGTTCCAACACCACCTTCGGCGGCGACAGCTGCGCCGGCGTGCGCACCTACAGCGCCAGCGGCCAGGAACTGGGGGCCAAGGTCGGCTACGGCAACTTCGAGGCGGTGGCCTACGGCTTCACCGCCCGGGGCCTGGGCCTGTCCACCGTGGGCGCCCTGTTCAACGGCGGCGGCAACCCGGCCACCGGCGAGCGGGTCCGTTCCAACGGCTACTTCCTGCAGACCACCTACAAGTTCGGCGACACCAAGGTGGGCGTGAACTACGGCCGCAACAGCGACAAGGACGGCCAGCTGGTCAATGCCGGCCGCCAGATCCGCAACCAGGCGGTGACGGTGGGCGTCTACCACTCCCTCAACAAGTACGTGACCCTGGTGGGGGAAATCAACCGGGAAAAGATCGACAACGTGCTCGACCTGAATGCCGACGCCAAGAACACCACGGTGTCGCTGGGGGGCATCATCTTCTTCTGACCTCCCGGTTCTTCGCGATTACCTTCTGCTTGGCGGCACCCCTGGTGCCGCCTTTTTTACGTCCGCGCCGTTCTTCCGGATAATGGCCGCTTCCCGCCACCGTTCCCCTGCCTTCCCGCCACGTTCCCGGTCCCCATCGATCCCATGCTCCGCCTTCCCGCCCGCCTGCGCCGCCTCTGCCTGACGCTGCCGTTCGCCGCCACCGCCGCCCTGGCCCAGGGTCCCGAGCTGGTGGCCACGCCCCTGCCCACCGGCGACTACGCCGTGGCCCGGGACGCCCTGGTGGAAGCGGTGGAAGCCAAGGGGCTGGTGCTCGATCCACCCAGCCGCTTCGGCGAGATGCTCAAGCGCACCGGCCCGGACCTGGGCATGGGGGCGCCGGTATATGCCCAGGCCGAGGTGTTCCACTTTTGCAGCGCCCGCATCGCCTGGACCCTGGCCCAGGAAGATCCGCGCAACGCCGCCATGTGCCCACTGTCCATCGCCCTCTACGCCCTGCCCCCCCAGCCCGGCAAGGCGCCGGCGGTGTACGCCACCTACCGTTCGCCGGGGGATGCCACCCCGGGCCAGCGCCAGGCCGAAGCCCTGCTGCGCGCCATCGTCGCCGACATCCAGGCCAACGCCGCGCCCTGAGCCCGAGCGAGGCTGCCGCCGGGGCTGCACCATGCAAAACGGCCCGGGGACATGCAGTCCCCGGGCCGTTTCCGTTGAGGCTCGATGATCGGCAATCACATGAAGCGGTAGCGCACCCCCACCACGTAGGAGCGGGGCGCCCCCGGGGCGACGAAGCGGGCCTCGCCGGAATCCTGGGCGTTCACGTGGGGCTTGAGCAGCTGGCCGTTGGGAAACACGTCCTGGGCAAGCAGGCCGAAGGTCTCGTAGCGCCGGTCGAACAGGTTGTAGACCCCAGCGTAGAACTCCGTGGCCTTTTCCGGCCGGTAGGAGAGGCGCAGGTTGAACAGGGCGTAGCCGGGGATGCCCCAGTCGGCCACCTTGGGGGCCTTGCCCGGCACCGGGTCGGCGCGCAACCCGTCTTCGTTGCCGGCGGTGACGCGTCGGGAATAGGCCACCATGTCCATGCCCACCGTGAATTTGCCGGTGGCCGCCCAGTCGGCGCCGAGCTTGATGGTTTCCCGCGGCAGGCCGGCCATCTGCATGCCCGGCTTGACCTGGATGGTGCGCTCGCCGGCGTTGATGGTGCCGGTGGCGTCGTAGGTGGCTTCCAGGTGGCTGTAGTTGAGGCGCAGGGTGACATCACCGATGCGCTTGCGGGCGCTCAGGTCCACGCCCTGGTAGCGGGTCCGGTCGAAGTTGGCGAAGTAGCCCATCTGGCTCGCCGTGGCGTTCATGAACAGGATGTCGTCATGGTTAAGGGTCTGGTAGACCGACATGGACAGGTAGGCATCGGCCGAGGGCTGCCAGCGGAAGCCGGCTTCCACGGTGCGCGACACCACCTGCTTGAGGTAGGGGTCGGACTGGAGGCCCACCGGCAGGCGGCAGGGCTGGGTCGGGTCGGCGCAGCCCAGCTCGATCACCGTGGGCACCCGGTTGCTCTGGGAGGCGGAGGTGAACAGGGTGACGCCGCCGCCCACCTTCTGGGCCAGGCCGATGGCCGGGTTGAACTTGCGGTAGGTGAAGCTCTCCCGGGGCTGGTCGCCGCCGTTGGGATCGAGCAGGGTGTTGGTCACCCGGGCCTGGTTCCAACGGCCGGACAAGGTCAGGTGGGTGCCGGGAAGCAGCGCCCAGGTGTCGGCCCCATAGACCGCCACGTTCTCGGCGTGGCCGCGAACGCCCGCTTCCATGGTGCGGGGCGAGGTCGGGTCGGCCACCACGCCCCGGTCGGCGGTGAACCAGCCAAGCTGCTCGTAGCGGTAGTAGCTGGAACGGCTGGCGTCGTAAGCCGCCCCAAGGGTCAGGTGGTGGTCCCGGGTTTCCTTGAACAGGTTCACCGTGGCGCCGTAGCTGTCCTGGCTGGCCTGGGTGTCGTTGAGCACCGCGTTGTTGAGGGCGGCGCCCTGGGCCCGGGTGTAGGGGCACTTGGCCGGTTTTTTCGGGGTGCCGTTGGCGTTGAAGCCGTTTTCGCAGTCCTCCACGTAGTCGGCGTATTCGTCGTTGACGTCGCCGTTGGTGCCGCTGCGCCGGCTGCTGCGGCTGTAGACCATGCCCGCCAGCTGGGTTTTGTCGTCGAGCCAGTGGCTGACGTTGAAGGCCACCTGGTTGAGGCGGTTGCGGGTTTCGTCCGGGTAGGAATAGACGGCGCTGCGGCTGTCCTCGTAGAGGCCGTTCTGCAAGCGGCCGTCGGCCCAGCGGTAGCTCGGCACCAGGCCGTTGCCGAGCAGGCGGCTGGAGCCGCCCAGGTAGGTGAGATCCCAGCTGGTGGCGCCCAGAGTACGGCCGATCTTGAAGAAGCCGTTGCCCAGGTCGCTGGGGGAATGGTCGCGCCAGCCGTTTTCGGCGAACAGGGTGCCGGCGGCGAAGGCGTGCCAGCCGTCGCCGCCGCGCCAGCCGTAGCCCAGGTCGAGGCGCTGGCGGTTGTTGCTGCCGTAGGACAGGTCGGCGGTGAAGCCCGGGTGGGTCAGGCCCGACTTGGTGGTGAAGGCCAGGGCGCCGCCCAGGGTGTTGAGGCCGTAGACCGGGTTGGAGCCGGGCACCAGGGTGGTTTCGGCAATGGCCGCCTCGGGCAGCATGTCCCAGTTGACCACGTCGCCGAAGGGCTCGTTGACCCGCACCCCGTCCAGGTAGACCGACAGGCCCTGGGGCGTGCCGAGGATCGACGAGGCGCGGAAGCCGCGGAAGGTGACGTCGGTCTGGAACGGGTTGCCCTGGATGTTGTTGGTGTTCACCCCGGTCAGGTTGCGATCCATGAAGTCCGTCAGGTTGAAGGACAGGGAACGGGCCACGTCGTCACTGGAGGCGGTCTGCACCTCGTAGGGCAGCAGGTCCCGGTCGATGCCCAAGCCGGGCAGGGGCGCGGTGCCGACGATGGTCACCGGCGGGGCTTCGGCCTGATCCGGGGAAGAAACGGCGGAAGCGGTGGCAGAAGCGGCGGCGGAAGAATTCCCGGCGGCGATGGCCGGGTGGGCCAGGGCCTCGGCCACCAGGGCCTCGGCCACCAGGGCGGCGGCAACGATCAGGCGGAAGGCCGGGGGCATCGCGCGTCTCGCCCCGGAGCGGGATGCGGAACGGCGGGATGGCAGGCGGGGGCGCGGTAACGACATGGAGCAGGTCTCCTCTTGGTATAGGTGTCCCCTCCAAGAGGCAAGCTCCATTCCCCCCGACCCGGGAATTCTTCCCGACGTACGCGCCCCATCCTGAGCAAGGGAAGAATGCCCGGTCCCGAGCGGCTTTCCGGCCCCTCGCCTGCTGCCTCGGGCCAGCGGCAGCGGGCCGTTCGCCGCCCGGAAGATTTCCCGCCCGGCCTCCGGCTGTGCCGGATTGGAACAACCGGAGGCCGGCGTGCCGCCTCTGTTCCAGGACGGCACACCGGGTACGCCCGGGTCAGTGCGCCGGCCGGGCCGGCTTGGCCAGGTTGGGCAGGAAGGCGGCGCAGATGCCGAGCAGGGGCAGAAACGAGCACAGCCAGTACACGTATTCGATGCCCCAGGCATCGGCCAGCCGGCCCAGCACCGCGGCGCCGATGCCGCCCATGCCGAAGGCGAAGCCGAAGAACAGGCCCGACACGGTGCCCACCTTGCCCGGGATCAGTTCCTGGGCGAACACCAGGATGGCGGAGAAGGCCGAGGCCATGATGAAGCCGATGATCACCGTCAGCACGCCGGTCCAGAACAGGTTGGCGTAGGGCAGCGCCAGGGTGAAGGGCGCGGCCCCCAGGATCGACGCCCAGATAACCCGCTTGCGCCCGATGCGGTCGCCGATGGGGCCGCCCAGGATGGTGCCGGCGGCGACGGCGAAGAGGAACAGGAACAGGTGCACCTGGGCCGATTGGATCGACAGGCCGAAGCGGCTGATCAGGTAGAAGGTGTAGTAGCTCTGCAAGCTGGTCAGGTAGAAATACTTGGAGAAGATCAGCAGCATCAGCACGCCCATGGCCAGGGCCACGGTGCGGCGCGGCAGGGGCGAAGCCTGGGCCTTGGCGTGGCCCCCCCGGGCCCGTTGCAGGGCCTGCTGGACCCGGTACCAGCGGCCGATCTGCCACAGCACGGCGATGGCCAGCAGGGCCGCCAGGGCGAACCAGGCGACGCTGGCCTGGCCGTTGGGGATGATGATCCAGGCCGCCAGCAGGGGCCCCACGGCGCTGCCGCCGTTGCCGCCCACCTGGAAGATGGACTGGGCCAGGCCGTGGCGCCCGCCCGAGGCCATGCGCGCCACCCGGGACGATTCCGGGTGGAAGATCGACGAGCCGGTGCCCACCAGCATGGCGGCCCCCAGCACGGTGATGAAGTCGGGGGCCACCGCCAGCAGCAGCAGGCCCGCCAGGGTGCAGCCCATGCCCACCGAGAGGGAATGGGGCTTGGGGTGGCGGTCGGTGTACAGCCCCACCAGGGGTTGCAGCAGGGAGGCGGACAACTGGTAGGCCAGGGTGATCAGGCCGATCTGGGCGAAGCTCAGGCCGAAGTTGCCCTTGAGCAGCGGGTAGATGGCCAGGATCAACGACTGGATCATGTCGTTGAGGAAGTGGGCGAAGCTGATCGCCCCGAGCACCCGGAAGCCGGTGCGCTGGGCATCCCCAGCGGCGGCAGCGGGCGTGGCGAGGGTGTTTTCCATGGGGTTGGGGTGCCGGATCAGGCCGGCTTGTTGTGATCGAAGCGGCATCCTAACGGCGAAAAATTCGCCCGTCCTGCGATAATGAGACAACACCTTTCGCGAAACAGACATGACCAGCCACCATTTCGACGACGGCCTGGACCGTAGCGACCTGCCCGTCACCGGACTGGCGGCGGACTACCGCTCCGGCGAGATCACCTGCCGCCATTCCCACCTCAACGCCCAGCTGATCTACGCGGTGGAAGGAGTGATGGTGGTCAACAGCCCGGAGGGCCGCTGGATCGTCCCCCCCACCCGGGCGATCTGGATGCCGGGGGGCACCGAGCACTGGAACCGCATGGTCGGCGGGGTGCGCATGCGCACCGTGTTCATCCGCCCCGATGCGGCCCCCGGCCTGCCCCGGGACTGCTCGGTGATCGGCGTCTCGCCGCTGCTGCGCGAGCTGATCGTCGCCGCGGTGGCGGTGCCCCTGCCCTACTCCGCCGACTCCCGGGACGGCCGGCTGATGCGCCTGCTGCTCGACGAGATCACCCAGATGGACGTGCTGCCCCTGCACTTGCCCACGCCCCGGGACGAGCGCCTGGCCCGGCTGTGCGACGGGTTGCTGGCGGCCCCCGACGACACCACGCCGCTCGGCGACTGGGCCGGCCGGCTGGGGGTGACAGAAAAGACCCTGCAACGCCTGTTCCGCCGCGATACCGGCATGACCTTCGGCGAATGGCGCCAGCAGGCCCGGCTGCTCGAAGGGCTGGAACAGCTGGCCACCGGCAGCAAGATCGTGGACGTGGCCCTGAACCTGGGCTATAGCAGCCCGAGCGCCTTCGCCACCATGTTCAAGCGCCAGTTCGGCGTACCGCCCAGCGCCTATTTCGCCGACGCGGCGGGGGGCTGAGGGGCAGCCTGCTGTCCGCCTTCCGATCCCGTTGGAACAAAGCAAAAGGGCCGACATCTGTCGGCCCTTTTGCTGTCGCGGGGAGCGATCCCCTGTTCCGCTCAACCGTTGAACGGGTGGCGGCGCAGGATCGTCTCTTCCCGGTCGGGACCGGTGGAGATGATGTCGATCGGGGTCTCGGTCAGCGCGGCGATGCGGTCCAGGTAGGCGCGGGCAGCCGCCGGCAGGGCGTCCAGGCTCTTGGCGCCGACGGTGCTCTCGGACCAGCCGGGCATCTCTTCGTAGATCGGCTCGCAGCGGGCGGTTTCCTCGGCGCCCACGGGCAGGATGTCCACCACCTTGCCGTCCAGCTTGTAGCCGGTGCACAGCTTGATGGTTTCGATGCCGTCGAGCACATCGAGCTTGGTGATGCACAGGCCGGACACGCCGTTGATCTGGATGGAGCGCTTCAGCGCGGCGGCGTCGAACCAGCCGCAGCGGCGGGTGCGGCCGGTGACGGTGCCGAACTCGCGGCCCACGGTGGACAGGTGGTGGCCGACGCCGCCTTCCGGCTCCAGCGGCAGTTCGCTGGGGAAGGGGCCGCCGCCGACGCGGGTGGTATAGGCCTTGGTGATGCCCAGCACGTAGTGCAGCATGCCCGGGCCGACGCCGGCGCCGGCCGCAGCCTGGCCGGACACACAGTTGCTGGAGGTGACGAACGGGTAGGTGCCGTGGTCCACGTCGAGCAGGGTGCCCTGGGCGCCTTCGAACAGCAGGTTCTGGCCGGCCTTGTGGGCGGCGTGGATCAGCACCGACACGTCGGCCGCCATGGGCAGGACGCGGGGCGCCAGGGCCAGGGTGTCGTCCAGGACCTTCTGGTAATCCACCGCCTCGGCGTTGTAGTAGCGGGTCAGCATGAAGTTGTGGAAGTCCATCAACTCCTTGAGCTTGTCGGCGAACTGGCCCGGGTTGAACAGGTCGAGCACCTTCAGGGCGCGGCGCGCCACCTTGTCCTCGTAGGCCGGGCCGATGCCCTTGCCGGTGGTGCCGATCTTCTTGTCGGCGCACTTGGCCGCTTCCCGGGCCAGGTCCACGGCGCGGTGGAACGGCAGGATCAGGGGACAGCCGACGCTCACCTTGAGGCGGGAGCGCACATCGATGCCGCCCGCTTCCAGGGTGTCGATTTCCTTGAGCAGGTGCTCGATGTCGAGGACGACGCCGTTGCCGATGTAGCAGGCGACGCCTTCACGGACGATGCCCGAGGGCACCAGGTTGAGCTTGTATTCCTTGTCGCCCACCACCAGGGTGTGGCCGGCGTTGTGGCCGCCCTGAAAGCGGACCACGCCGCTGGCGTTCTCGGTCAGCCAGTCGACAATCTTGCCCTTCCCTTCGTCGCCCCATTGGGTGCCGACGACGACGACGTTCTTAGCCATGTACTTCAGTCCTTCGAGATAGGTTCGAGAATCCAGGAGTCATTGACCCGGGCGATGCGCCGGTCGAAGGCCACGCCTTCCACCGCCGTTTCGCCGGGCAAGAGTTCGATGACGGTTTCGCCCGAGCGGCGTAGAGCCGCCACCGCCGCCGCCAGGCCGGCGTCGTCGCCGGCGTAGGGGGCCAGGATGGCGCCCGCCTGGGGCGCCGTCGGGGCGTAGCGGGCCAGCTCGCGCAGGTCCAGGGAGAAACCGGTGGCCGGGCGGGCCCGGCCGAAGGCGCTGCCGACGCCGTCGTAGCGGCCGCCGTGGGCCACGGCGCTGGGCACCCCGGCGGTATAGACGGCGAACACCACACCATTGTGATAGTGGTAGCCGCGCAAATCCGCCAGGTCGAACGACAGGGGCAGGCCCGGCAGGGTGTCGGCCAGGGTACGCAGGTCGGCCAGGGCGGCGGCGACGGCCGGCAGGTCTGGCAGGATGCGGGCGGCCTCGTCGAGCACCTCGCGGCCGCCGTAGAGGTTGGGCAGGGCCTGCAGGGCGGCGCCGATCTCGGCAGGCAGGCCCTGGACCACGGCGGCCAGGCCCGGCACATCCTTGCTTTGCAGCAGGGAGAACACTTCTTCGGCCCGGTCGCCGGACAGGCGGGCGGCCTCGGCCAGGGCGGTGAAGATGCCGAAGTGGCTGAGGTCGATGCGGGTGGCCGGAACGCCGGCGGTGTCGAGCACCGTGGCGAGCAGGCGAATGATCTCCCGGTCCCCTTCCAGGCCGGCGTAGCCATACAGCTCGGCGCCGAGCTGGATCGGCTCCCGGGTGCCGTGCAGGGAGGCCGGCAGGGTGTGCAGCACACTGTCGCAGTAGCACAGGCGCACCACGCCGTTACGGTTGAGCAGGTGGGCGTCGATGCGCGCCACCTGGGGCGTCATGTCGGCCCGCACCCCCAGGGTGCGCCCGGACAGCTGGTCCACCAGCTTGAAGGTGCGCAGCTTGAGGTCCTGGCCCGAGCCGGTAAGCAGGGATTCCAGGTATTCGAGCAGCGGCGGAATGACAAATTCATATCCATGGACGCGAAAAACGTCCAGCAGGGTGCGGCGCAGGCGCTCGATGCGGGCCGCCTCGGCGGGCAGCGCATCGGCCAGGTGTTCGGGGAGAAGCCAGTTCATCAACGGAAGACCATCAACAGCATCAGCCCGGCCAGCATGACGGTCAGGCCGATGAAGCGGATCTGACCGTCGTTGAGCTGGACGAGGCGGGAAAAGGTGTCTTTCCAGGCCTTGGGGGCGAGGAAAGGGAGCACGCCTTCGAGCACCAGCATCAGCGCGAAGGCGAGCAGCAGGTTTTCACTCATTTACCGCCCTTGCCTACGTTCTTCATGTACTTGAAGAAGTCGGAGGACGGGTCCACCACCAGCACGTCGCTCTTGCTCTTGAAGCTGTTGCGATAGGCGTCGAGGCTGCGGTAGAAGGCGTAGAACTCAGGATTCTGGCCGAAGGCCTGGGCGTAGATGGCGGAGGCTTTGCCGTCGCCCTCGCCCTTGACCACCTGGGCATCCCGGTAGGCTTCGGCAATGATCACTTCGCGCTGCTTGTCGGCGTCGGCGCGGATCTTCTCGGCCTCGGCGGCGCCCTGGGAGCGCAGCTCGTTGGCGACCCGCTTGCGCTCGGCCTCCATGCGGCGGTAGACCGATTCGGACACTTCGAGGGGCAGCTCGACGCGCTTCAGGCGCACGTCCACGATCTGCACGCCGATCTTGCGCGCATCCAGGTCGGCTTTGACGCGCATGTCTTCCATGATCTTGTCGCGGCCGCCGGACACCACGTCGTGCACCGTGCGCTTGCCGAACTCCTCGCGCAGACCGGCGTTCACCGTCTGGGAAAGCCGGGTACGGGCGCGGGATTCGTCGCCGCCCACCGAGATGTAGTAGAGCTTGGGATCGACGATGCGCCACTTGACGAAGGAATCGACCAGGACGTTCTTCTTCTCGGAGGTGATGAAGCGTTCCGGCTCGTTGGAGTCCAGGGTCAGGATGCGGCGGTCGAAGTAGCGCACGTTCTGAATGAACGGCCACTTCAGCTTGATGCCGGGCTCGGTGATGATCTGCTTGACTTCGCCGAGCTGGAAGACCACGGCGTACTGACGCTGATCCACGGTGAACAGGCACATGGCCAGCACGGCGAGAGCGAGGGCGGCGATGCCACCAAGGAGGCTGAGGTTTCTTTTCATGGCGTCGTCCCCTTACCGGGCTTCCCGGTCGCGGGACCGGAGGGAATCGCGGTTGCGGTAGTCGGACTGCTTTTCCACTTGGGGCGGCACGTCATTGGGAATGACCGTGGGCGCGGCGCTGCGCGGGGCGGACTCGGCAGGAGCGGCACCGCCCTGTGTCGGCGCAACGGCGCCGGTAGCCTGCATCAGCTTGTCCAGGGGCAGGTAGAGCAGGTTGCCCTGGCCCCGGGCGTCCACCATCACCTTGCTGGTGTTGGAGAAGATTTGCTGCATGGTATCCAGGTAGAGACGCTGGCGGGTCACTTCGGGGGCCTTGGCGTACTCGGTGACCACCTGCTTGAAGCGGGAGGCGTCACCCTCGGCCTGGGCGATCACGCGCTGCTTGTAGCCGGTGGCCTCGGCAAGCAGGCGGGCCGCCGTGCCCTTGGCCTTGGGGATCACGTCGTTGGCGTAGGCCTGGCCTTCGTTCTTCTGCCGCTCCCGGTCCTGGCCGGCCTTGACCGCATCGTCGAAGGCAGCCTGCACCTGCTCGGGCGGCTGGGCGTTCTGCAAGGTGACCTTGGAGATCAGCACGCCGGTCTTGTAGCGATCCAGGATGTCCTGCATCAGCTTCTGGGCCTGGGCGGCGACCTGCTCGCGGCCTTCGTAGAGGACAAAGTCCATCTGGCTCTTGCCGACGATTTCGCGCATGGCGGTTTCGGCGGCCTGCATCACCGCGTCGTCCGGACCTCGGTTGTTGAATAGGTATTCGACCGGGTCCTTGAGGATGTACTGCACCGCGAACTGGATGTTGATGATGTTCTCATCGTCGGTGAGCATCAGTGCTTCCTTGAGCACCTTGTTCTTCTCGCTACCCCGGTAGCCGACCTCGACGGTGCGTACGCCGGTCAGGTTGACCACTTCGTGGGACTCGATCGGGTAAGGCAGGCGCCAGCGCAGGCCCGGCTCGGTGGTTTCCTTGAAACGGCCGAACTGCAGCACCACGCCGCGCTGGGAGGCATCGACGATGTAGAAGCCGCTGGCCAGCCAGGCGAGCAGCACCAGGCCCGCGACGACGCCGATACCGCCACCGAACAGCTTGGGATTCATTTCGGGCATGCCGCCATTACCGCCCCGACCGCCATCGCCACCGCCCTTCTTGCCGAAAATGCCGGAAAGCTTGCGGTTGAAATCGCGCCACACTTCTTCCAGGTCCGGCGGCCCCCCTTGCGGGCGGCGGCCGTCGTTGCCCCCGCGACCCCACTGGGGGTCATTGAGGGACATGAGCAGTCCGATGGTCGAAATCATAGGGTTCGTTCAGGTTGGTAGAGCGGTCAGAGGGAGGAGCCAACTCCGCACTGTCGCCGCTGTCGCGGGAAGGCGGGAGGCTCGCTGCGGGTTCTGCCTGGAAAGCATCATCCACCGGAGGCGGAGCGGCATGGCGGGTTTTATCCCGGGCAATCTCGGCCAGGGCGTCGCGCAACAGATCGAGCCCCGCGCCAGTCCTGGCGCTGATACGAACGCGGCGGATTCTACCATACTCGTCCCGCTCGACTGCCGCGGGCAGGCTGGTCAGATCGGCCTTGTTGAGCACCAGCACCTGGGGCACCGCCGCGGCACCGATCTCGTTCAGGACCTTGTTCACTTCGGCGATCTGCTCGTCCCGGGCCGGGGAGGCGCTGTCCACCACGTGCAGCAGCAGGTCGGCCTGGGCCGTGGCCTCCAGGGTGGCCTGGAAGGCCGCCACCAGGGAGTGGGGCAAATCGCGGATGAAGCCCACCGTGTCGGACACCACCACCTGCCCCACCTCGGACAGCCACACCTTGCGAGAGGTGGTGTCCAGAGTGGCGAACAGCTGGTCGGCGGCGTACACCCCGGCCTTGGTCAGGGCGTTGAACAGGGTGGATTTTCCGGCATTGGTGTAGCCCACCAGGGAGACGTTGAGCTGGTCGCCGCGCATCCGCGCCTTGCGCTGCACGCCGCGCTGGCGCGACAGTTTGGCCAGGCGCTCCTTGAGTGCCTTGACCCGGATACCGAGCAGGCGGCGGTCGGTTTCCAGTTGGGTTTCGCCGGGGCCGCGCAGGCCAATGCCGCCGCGCTGGCGCTCCAGGTGGGTCCAGCCGCGCACCAGGCGGGTGGACAGGTGTTCGAGTTGGGCCAGCTCGACCTGTAGCTTGCCCTCGGCGCTCTGGGCGCGCAGGGCGAAGATGTCCAGGATCAGGCTGGTGCGGTCCACCACCCGGCACTTCAGCTCCCGCTCCAGGTTGCGTTGCTGACCCGGAGAAAGCTCGTGGTTGAAGACCACCAGGTCGGCCTGGGCGGCGCGCATGGCGGCGCCGATTTCCTCGACCTTGCCCTTGCCCGCGAACATGGCGGGATCGGGGGACTGGCGGCGCCCGGTGACCTCGGCGACGACCTGGCCGCCGGCGGATTCGATGAGGAGGCGGACCTCCTCCATGTCTTCCTGTATGTCGCGGCGGCCGAAGTCGAGTTGGACGACAACGGCGCGCTCGCCGGCGGAAGGACGTTCAAACATGGTGTTCTCAGTAGGCGCGGATGCGGAAAAGGAAAAACTCGGCTGCCTTGCCGCAGCGAAAACCGCCACGGCACCGCACGCGCCCCGTCAGACGACGCGGCCGGCAGAGCCGGCCGCGCAGGTGTCTTGCCAGGCAGGATCGATCAGGAATCCTGAGACTGTTCGTGCTGAAGGTTGACCGGGCGGGCGGGAACCACGGTGGAGATGGCATGCTTATAGACCATCTGGGTAACCGTGTTCTTGAGCAGCACCACATACTGATCGAAGGACTCGATCTGGCCCTGCAGCTTGATGCCATTGACCAAATAGATCGAAACCGGGACATGCTCCCGGCGCAGGGTGTTGAGGAACGGGTCTTGTAAAAGTTGCCCTTTATTGCTCATGGTCTTGGCTCCATGGGTTAGTTGTTTTAAAAATATGAGTAAAGCTTAAAGGGATTTGGCGTAACCGCCAACGGAATTCCTGTAACGAAACACGACGCGGCGTTCCCTCCCCCTTCAGGAAGTCTTGCCGAAACGCCGCTCCTGCTTCTTCTTGAAGGTGTCGCGCTTGCTTTCCAGGCGCCGCTTCGGCTCTTCGTCCACGTACGGGTTGTGGGTCACGTTGAACTGGATGCGCAGCGGCGTGCCCTCCAATTTGAACGCATCCCGATAAGTCCGTTCCAGGTAACGCTTGTAACTGTCGGAAATATGATCCAGGGCATTGCCGTGGACCACCACCACCGGCGGGTTGGAACCGCCCTGGTGGGCGTAGCGGGGCTTGGGGCGGAACAGGCCGTGGCGCGGCGGGGCCTGCTTGGCCACGGCGTCGATCAGCACCCGGGTCAGTTGCGGGGTGGACAGCTTGATCATGGCGGCGTTGTAGGCGCCGTCCACCGACTTGAGCAGATCGCCCAGCCCCTGGCTCTTGAGGGCCGAAATGGGGTGGAAGCGGGCGAAGTCGAGGAACTTCAGCTTGTCGAGCAGCCGGGTCTTCACCTGGTCCCGCTCGTAGGCGCTCATGCCGTCCCACTTGTTGATGGCCACCACCAGGGCCCGCCCGGATTCGACGATGAAGCCGGCGATGTGGGCGTCCTGGTCGGAGATGTCGGCCTGGGCGTCGAGCACCAGCACCACCACGTTGGCGTCCTCGATGGACTGGAGCGTCTTCACCACCGAGAACTTCTCGATGGCCTCGAACACCTTGCCCTTGCGGCGCAGGCCCGCCGTATCGATCAGCGTGTATTTGCGGCCGTTGCGCTCGAAATCGACGAAGATCGAATCCCGGGTGGTCCCGGGCATGTCGAAGGCGATGACCCGCTCTTCGCCGATCAGGGCGTTGATCAGGGTGGACTTGCCCACGTTGGGACGGCCGACGATGGCTACCCGGGGATGGCGGTCCCTGGCCTCTTCCTCGCTGGGTTCCGGATAGGGTTCCAGGGCCAGGTCCACCAGACCCTTGACGCCTTCACCATGGGAGGCGGAAATGGCCCAGGGCTCGCCCAGGCCCAGTTCATGGAAGTCGGCGCTGGTGACGCCCTTGTCCATGCCCTCGGTCTTGTTCACCGCCACGAATACCGGCCGATCGTGGCGGCGCAGCTTGTTGGCGATGTCCTTGTCGTGGGCGGTGATGCCCTGGCGGCCGTCCACGACGAAGATCACCACGTCGGCCTCGGCGATGGCCTGCTCGGTCTGGCGCGCCATCTCGTGCAGGATGCCTTCCTTGGCCAGGGGCTCGAAGCCCCCGGTATCCACCACCAGAAAAGGCTTGACGCCGACCTTGCCGTGACCGTAGTGACGGTCCCGGGTCAGGCCGGGCAGATCCGCCACCAGGGCGTCCCGGGTCTTGGTCAGGCGGTTGAACAGGGTGGACTTGCCCACGTTGGGGCGCCCCACCAGGACGACGGTAGGTTTCATTGCAGATCCAGGGCGAACACCCCGCCCTTCTGGGTTTCCACGACGAACCCGGCGCCCTGGGGCACCAGGGGGGCGGTCACCGGGCTGCCGTCGGTGGCGCTGCGACCGATGAAGGCACCGGTATCCCGGTTGAGCACGTGGACGCGCCCTTCCAGGTCCGCCGTCACGACCACGCCGCGCCGCACCAGGGGCGTCGTCAGCTGACGGTTGGACAGCTTGTCCTGCTTCCACACCGAGGAACCGCTGAAGCGGTCGAAGGCCTGGATAGTGCCCTTGTCGTCCACGGCATAGACCTGACGGTTGTCGATGGCCAGGCCGGCGGTGGAAGAAAAGTCCCGGGCCCACAGGGAGTTGCCGGTTTGCAGGTCGAAGCAGGCGATGCGGCCCTGGTAGGCCACGGCGCAAATCTGGTTGCCTTCCAGCACGGGGCCGGCCACCACGTCGGCGATGCGGTCGAGTTCGGTGGTGCCCTTGGGCAGGGCCACGGTGCCTTCCCACAGGGCGGCGCCGTTGTTGCTGGCCACGGCCACCAGCTTGCCGCCGGGGAAGCCGGAGAAGACGTAGCGGTCCACCACCAGCACCGGCGCGGTGGAGCGCAGGGCCAGGGGCGGGGTCTGGCGCTGGTAGGTCCACTTCTTGCGGCCGTCGGCCGGGTCGAAGGCGAACAGGCGGTAGTCGCTGCCCTTTACCACCACCAAGTCGCTGGTGACGGCGGGGGGCGCCAGCACTTCGCTGCCGGCCTTGGCGCGCCACAGCACCTTGCCGTCGTCGGCGGACAGGGCGATTACGTCACCCTTGGAGGTGGCGACCACCACCAGCTTGCCGTCGCTGCCGACACCGGCGGAGAGCTTCTGGTCCACGTCGGTCTTCCACAGCCGCTTGCCGTCCTCAAAGGCGGCAACGACGCCGTTGCGTCCGGCGGCGAAGACCTTCTGGCCGGCCACGGCCGGGGTGAACACGTAGCCCTCGGCCTTGGGTACGGACTCGGACCACAGGGTCTTGACGTCCACGCTGGCCTGGATGGGCTTGAGCTCGGCGACCTTGATCTTGTCGCCGCTGGAGAAGGGATTGAGGCTGGAGCAGCCGGTCAGGCCCGCCAGCAGCGTGACCAGGACCAGCGGAGCAGCGGAAATACGGTAATGGCGGCGCATCAGGCCCCTCCCAGCGCGTCGAGTTTCTGTTGCAGGAGATCCTTGTAGGGACCAGCGGCCTGGGCGGCCACGCTGCTGCCCTCCCCTGCCTTTTCGGCGCCCAGCTTGGCCAGGGCGTCCTGGTAGGCGCTACGTGCCTCGGCGGACTTGCCCTGGGCCAGCAGCACGTCGCCCTTGAGTTCAGCGAAGCGGGCGGCAAAGCCTTCGGCGGGAGCGGGCTCCAGGGCCTTGAGGGCCTCGTCGTAGGCCTTGTCGTCGAGCAGCACCGCCGCCAGGCGCAGGCGCGCCACGTCGCGCAGTTCGCTGCTGCCGTGCTCGCTGGCCCAGGTCAGCTGGGCCCGGGCGGACTTCAGGTCGCCGGAATCGAACAGCATCTTGCCGGCCACCAGGGCGCCCATGGGCGCGTAGCCCGTGCCGCTGTACTTTTCGACCAGCTCGCCGGCAGCCGCCTTGACCTTGGCGCTGTCCTTGGCTTCCGCGGCCTGGGCCAGTACGCCGTAGATGGCTGAGGCTTCGGCGGCCTGCCTGTTCTGGTAGCCCTGCCAGCCGAAATAGCCGCCCACACCCACCGCGGCCACCACGACGGCGCCGGTGATCAGGTTGCCGTACTGCTGCCAGAAGGCCTTGGCATTGGCGATCTGCTCTTGTTCTTCAAGGTCGTAGGCTGCCATGTCAATCTTCCCAATCCATGAGGGTATTCATGATGGTGTCGGCCAGATCGTCGGCCTTCACGCGCTGTTGTTCGGCCCGGGAGGCGGGGTCCTGGCCCTCGCCGCGCAGCGGCTTGAGGCTGACTTCGCCGGCCGCCGCCTCGTCGTCGCCAATGATCACGGCGAAGGCGGCATGGCTGGCGTCGGCCCGCTTCATCTGGGCCTTGAAACTGCCGCCGCCACAGTGCAGCAGGGTGCGGATGCCCACGTCGCGCAGCTGCTCGGCGACGCGGAAGGCTAGGCGGCTGGCTTCGTCGCCCTGGTGCACCACGTACACTTCCACCCCCTCGGGGGCGGGAGTGCCGCCGGCATCTTCGATTAGGGCGATCAGCCGTTCCACGCCCATGGCGAAGCCGCAGGCCGGGGTCGGTTTGCCGCCCAGTTGGCCCACCAGGCCGTCGTAACGGCCGCCGGCGCAGACCGTGCCCTGGGCGCCGAGGCGGTCGGTGACCCATTCGAACACGGTCAGGTTGTAGTAATCGAGACCGCGCACCAGGCGGGGGTTGATCTCGTAGGGAATGCCAGCATCGCGCAACACCCGCTGGACGCCCTCAAAGTGGGCCAGGGATTCGGCGCCGAGGAAATCGATCAACTTCGGCGCGTTGGCGCACAACTCCTGCATCGCCGGGTTCTTGGTATCCAGGATGCGCAGGGGGTTGGTGTGCAGGCGGCGCTGGGCGTCCTCGTCGAGCAGCTCGGCGTGGCCTTCGAAGTAGGCGATCAGGGCGGCGCGGTGCTGGGCCCGCTCCTCCGGCTGACCCAGGCTGTTCAATTGCAGGCGGATGCCGTCCAGCCCCAGGTCGTCCCACAGCCGGGCGCCCATCAGGATCAGCTCGGCATCCACATCCGGGCCGGCAAAGCCGATGGTCTCCACGCCCACCTGGTGGAACTGGCGGTAACGGCCCTTCTGGGGGCGCTCGTGGCGAAACATGGGGCCGAAGTAGTAGAGCCGCTGGGGAATCTGGTTGGCGATGCCGTGCTCGATCACGGCGCGCACGCAGCCGGCGGTGCCCTCGGGGCGCAGGGTCAGCAGGTCGCCGTTGAGGCTATCCTCGAAGGAGTACATCTCCTTCTCGACGATGTCGGTGACCTCGCCGATGGCCCGCTTGAACAGCGGGGTGGGCTCGACGATGGGCATGCGGATCGGCCGGTAGCCGTAGCCCTTCAGCCAGGAGCGGACGGTTTCTTCGAAGACTTCCCAGAACTCGGCGGCGTCGGGGAGGATGTCGTTCATCCCCTTGACGGCCTGGAGCGCTTTCTGTGCGGGTTTGCTCATGCGTTGCTTTTGTTAGAGGTGTGCGGCAGGGTTGATCTTGCGTTGGTAGGTGCGGGCCACGTAGCGGTCGATGATGGCCTTGAACTCGCCGACGATGTTGTCGCCGCGCAGGGTCACGGTCTTGGCGCCGTCCTCGAACACCGGGGCGGCCGGGGCCTCGCCGGTGCCGGGCAGGGAAATGCCGATGTTGGCGTGCTTGGACTCGCCCGGCCCGTTCACCACGCAGCCCATCACCGCCAGGGTCATGTTCTCGACCCCGTCGTACTCGGCCCGCCAGGCCGGCATCTGGGCGCGCACGTAGCCCTGCACCTCGGAAGCCAGCTCCTGGAAGAAGGTGCTGGTGGTGCGGCCGCAGCCCGGGCAGGCGGCGACCATCGGGGTGAAGGCGCGCAGCCCCATGGACTGGAGGATTTCCTGGGCGACGATCACCTCCTGGGCGCGGCTGCCGCCGGGCTCGGGGGTGAGGGAAACGCGGATGGTGTCGCCGATACCGCCCTGAAGCAGGATGGCCAGGGCCGCGGTGGAGGCGACGATGCCCTTGCTGCCCATGCCGGCCTCGGTCAGGCCCAAGTGCAGCGGATAGTCGCACTTGCCCGACAGATCCTTGTAGACGGCGATCAGGTCTTGGACGCTGGACACCTTGCAGGAGAGCACGATGCGGTCGCCGGGCAGGCCCAGCTCTTCCGCCTTGGCGGCGGATTCCAGGGCCGAGGTCACCAGGGCCTCGCGCATCACCTCGATGGCGTCCTTGGGTTGGGGCCGGCTGGCGTTCTCGTCCATCACCCGGGCAAGCAGATCCTGGTCCAGACTGCCCCAGTTCACGCCGATGCGGATCGGCTTGCCGTACTGGATGGCGAAACCGACCATTTGGGCGAACTGCTCGTCGCGCTTCTTGCCGTGGCCGACGTTGCCGGGATTGATGCGGTACTTGGCCAGCAACCGGGCGCAGTCCGGATGGTCGGCGAGCAGGCGGTGGCCGTTGTAGTGGAAGTCGCCGATGATCGGCACGTCCAGCCCCAGGCGCTCCAGGTGCTCGACGATCTTGGGCACGGCGGCGGCGGCTTCCGGCGTATTGACGGTAATGCGCACCATCTCCGAGCCGACCCGGGCCAGTTCGGCGATCTGCAAGGCGGTGGCCAGGTAATCGGCGGTGTCGGTGTTAGTCATCGACTGGACCACCACCGGGGCATCGCCGCCAAGGAGGACCCGGCCGATACGGACCTGGCGGGTCGATTTACGCACAACGGGACTGACGGAACTCACGGACGAACGAACCTTATTGGACGGACAGGCGGGCCACGTCGCTGGCCCCGTTGGGGGTCAGGGCCACCGGCTTGCCGTTGTAGAACACTTTGACGGTGCTGGCGTTGCCCACCACCAGGCTGAAGGGGGGAGTGCCGGCCAGTTCTTTCTGGCTGCCGGCGGGCTGGAGCTGGGACAGCAGGATCTGGCCGCTCTTGTCCTTCACCTCGACCCAGGAAGGCTTGGCAAACTCGAAACTCAGCTTGCCCTGGCCCGGCGGCGTGATGGCGCCCTGGGCCGCCGGCACCGGGGCAGGCGCAGGTTGGGCGGCGGGGGGCGCGGCCACGGCGGCCGCAGGCTTGTCGGCCACGGGCGCAGCCGGGGCCGAAGCCGAAATCGGGGCGGGGGCGGCAGCGGGGGTTTCTGCCGTAGCCGGGGCGGCCGAAACGGCGGCAGCGTTGACATCGCCGGCCACGGCATCGGCGGGAACCGCAGGTGCGGCGGCCTGGGGAGGCTCGGGCTGGGGCTCGGCCTCGGGGGCCTTCTCTTCCACAGCCGGTGCCGGCGTGCTGACCAGCAGGGGCTCCACCGTGTCTTCCCAGAAGTTGTCCGGCAGCAGGAAGTAGATGCCCAAGGCCACCACCACCATGCCCGCGGCCCCCAGGGCCACTACCATGTCGCGGCGCCGGGCGGAACCGGGCCGGGGCAGCTCGCCCGAGGCGGTGCGCGCCAGTTCGATCTTGACCGGCTCCGGCGCCAGACTGGCTTCCAGGTGGGCAAGCAGCATGTCGCCGTCGAGTTGCAGCAGGCGGGCGTAGTTGCGCAGGAAGCCCCGGGCAAAGGTCTGGCCCGGCAGGCGCTGCCAGTCGTCGGCCTCGATGGCTTCCACCTGGCGGACGCTCAGCTTGAGCAGGCTGGCCACTTCGCCGACGGAAACGCCCCGTTGCTCGCGGGCGGCACGCAGGTACTGGCCGACGCTCTGCTGGGGCGCCGCGGCGGTTTCGTTATCGATGGGCAGGATTGCTTCGGTCACGCTATTCATCTTCCCTCCCCTTTCATTTCCTGGGCTTCGGGCGAATCGGGGAAACGGCGGCGCAGTTGGGTGGCGTAGCTCATCTCGGCGCTGCGGTCGCCCAGGGCGCGCTCGATGCGCACGCCCAGCCAGAGGGCCTGGGGCCCCGGTTCTTGAAGTCGGTTCATATCCATCAGCAGTTGGCGGGCCTGGCGCGCCTCACCGCGCTTCAGGCGCAGGTTGGCGAGTTCGAGCATGGTGGCCGGGTTGTTCGGGCCCAGGCGATAGGAACGTTCGATGTATTGCAGGGCCAGGGCGTCGTCGCCCATGCGGGCGGCGCACTGACCGGCGTTGAGATAGGCCCGATCCGGCGTCGGATAGAGCGGGTCCTTCACGGCGATGAGGAAGTATTGCAGGGACTGGCGCGCCCGGCCGGTCTGGCAGAGGAAATAGCCGTAGTTGTTGTTGATCTCGGGATCGTTGCGGGACAGGGACAGGGCCTGCTGGAAGCTGGCCTCGGCCTCGCCGTGCTCGCCCAGGAAGAGGTGGATCAGACCCTTGACGTTGTAGGCCTGGGCGTAGGTGGAACTGGCGTCGAGGGCCTGGCGGATTTCGTCCAGGGCCACCGCCATGTTGCCTTCGCTGTAATACAGCGAGGCAAGTTCGGTGTGGAGCTTGGCCCGCTTCAGCGCATCGGCCTTGACCGGTCCCTGGGGCGGGGCTTCCTGCACCGTCGGCGCGGCGGAAGCGGGGGACGCGAGGCGGGGGGCGGAACCGCAGCCGGCCAGGACGGCCGCCAGGGCAAGTGCCAGTGCTGCCGGGGCGCTGCGGCGAAGACGGAAGAACGGGGTCATCCGCGGATCTCCGAGATGGGAATGATCGGCGCGCCGCCGGCGGCCGCCTTGGCGGCCAGCTGGGCAGTGCGCCGGGTCTTGTCCTTCACCTGGCCGGCAAGCTGGCCGCAGGCGGCGTCGATGTCGTCGCCCCGGGTCTTGCGCGTGGTGGTGACGATGCCGGCCTGGATGAGGATTTCGGCGAAGCGGCGAATGCGCGGCGCCGGGGACTTGCGGAACGGCGATCCCGGGAAGGGGTTGAACGGGATCAGGTTGAACTTGCACGGCACGTCCCGGGTGAGCGCGATCAGCTCCCGGGCGTGGGCCTCGGAATCGTTCACCCCGTCGAGCATCACGTACTCGAAGGTGACGAAATCCCGGGGCGCCTTCTCCAGGTAGCGGTTGCACGCCGCCATCAGCTCGGCCAGAGGGTATTTCTGGTTGATCGGCACCAGCTCGTCGCGCAGGGCGTTGTTGGGTGCGTGCAGCGACACGGCCAGGGCCACCGGGCATTCGTCGCGCAGCCGGTCCATGGCCGGCACCAGGCCGGAGGTGGACACGGTGACGCGGCGCCGCGACAGGCCGTAGGCGTTGTCGTCGAGCATCAGGCGCAGGGCCGCCACCGTGTTGTCGAAATTGGCCAAGGGCTCGCCCATGCCCATCATCACCACGTTGCTGATGATGCGCTCGCCCTTGGGATCGGCGCCGAGCAGGCGGTTGGCCTGCCACAGCTGGCCGATGATCTCGGAGACATCGAGGTTGCGGTTGAAGCCCTGCTTGCCGGTGGAGCAGAAGGCACAGTCCAGGGCGCAGCCCGCCTGGGTGGAGATGCACAGGGTGCCCCGGTCGTCCTCGGGAATGAACACCGACTCCACCGCATTGTGGTTGCCCACGTCGAGCAGCAACTTGCGCGTACCGTCCTCCGACAGCTTGTCGGACACCACGGCCGGCGCCTTCACGACCGCCTCCGCCTGGAGCATGCTGCGCAGGCTCTTGGCGATATCGGTCATGGCATCGAAATCGCTCTGCCCGAACCGGTGGATCCAGCGCAGCACTTGTTTGGCGCGAAAGGGCTTCTCACCCCGGGCGGCAAACCAGGCGGTCATGGCATCGGCGTCGAAATCGAGCAGGTTTTGCATAACTGAAATTCGCTACATCCAAAAAACACTTTGGGCGCCTTCCAACGGTGCCGCCAGGGCACCGCCGGAATGCGCCCGCGTCAGCTCCTTAGCGGGAGTAGACGTTCATGCCGGGGAAGAAGAAAGCCACTTCCACGGCAGCGGTTTCGGGGGCGTCGGAACCGTGCACGGCGTTGGCGTCGATGGACTCGGCGAAGTCGGCGCGGATGGTGCCCGGGGCGGCCTTCTTCGGATCGGTGGCGCCCATCAGGTCGCGGTTCTTGGCGATGGCGCCTTCACCTTCCAGCACCTGGATCATCACCGGGCCGGAAACCATGAAGGACACCAGGTCCTTGAAGAAGGGGCGTTCCTTGTGCACAGCGTAGAACTGGCCGGCTTCCAGCTCGGACAGGTGAACCATCTTGGAAGCGATGATCTTGAGCCCCGCATCTTCAAAACGCTGGTAGATCTTGCCGATCACGTTCTTGGCGACGGCATCCGGCTTGATGATGGACAGGGTACGTTCGATGGCCATGGTAAAACTCCAAACTCGATATTGGTTGGTGAAACGCTTGATTTTATCAGGTTTTCCCTGGGGCACTAAGGCCACGCATGGAAGTTGAAAACGGAACGGCCGCCCCCTCCCCCGCGCCGGCCCGCCAACCCGGCATCCCTTGAATTGCCACAGCAAATCGTCCGGCGAAAAAAAACGCGCGCCGGTTGCCCGGACGCGCGCCAACTCAACGCAAGCTTGTTGTTCTTTCTACCGGAACGAATCCGTCAGGAAATCATTCCCAGGGTCTTGGGCAGCCACAGGGAGATCCAGGGCACGTAGGTGATCAGCACCAGGAACACCAGCATGGTCAGCAGCCACGGCCAGACGGCCACTGTCAGCTCTGTTATCCCCATCTTGGTGATGCCGGAGGCCACGTACAGGTTCAGGCCCACGGGCGGGTGGCACATGCCCACTTCCATGTTCACCGTGATCAGGATGCCGAAGTGGATCGGGTCGATGCCCAGCTTCATCGCCACCGGGAACAGGATCGGCGCCATGATCAACACGATCGAGGACGGTTCCATCACGTTGCCGGCCAGCAGCAGCAGGACGTTGACCGCCAGCAGGAAGGTGATCTGGCCCAGGCCCTTGTCGAGCAGCCACTCGGCGAGGATCTGCGGGATGTTCTCGTTGGTCATGATGAACGAGAACAACACGGCGTTGGTGATGATGTAGAGGAGCATCGCCGACATGTTGGCGGAGTCCATCAGCACCTTGGGCACCCGCTTCAGCGGCATGTCGCGGTAGACGAACACGGCGACGAAGAAGGCATACACGGCAGCCATGGCGGCGGCCTCAGTGGGGGTGAACACGCCGGTGTAGATACCGCCCATCACCACCACGATCAGCATCAGGCCCCAGATGGAGTCGCGCAGGGCCTTGCCGCGCTGGCCCCAAGTCGCCTTGGGCATGCGCGGGTAGCCGTTCTTCCACGCACGATACCAGGTGGTGGCGCCGAGGAAGGCGGCCAGCATCAGGCCCGGCACCACGCCGGCCATGAACAGGGCACCCACTGAGGTGTTGGTGGCCACCGAGTACATCACCATCACGATGGACGGCGGGATCAGGATGCCCAGGGCGCCGGAAGTGGCGATAACGCCAGCACCGAAGCGGTTCGGGAAACCCTGCTTGACCATTGCGGGCAGAAGGATCGAGCCGATCGCCACCACGGTGGCCGGGGACGAACCGGACACGGCGGCGAACAGGGCGCAGGCGAGCACGCCGGCCATGCCCAGACCACCGTGCCAGTGGCCGACCATGGAGGTGGCAAAGTTGATCATCCGTCGCGCCACACCACCGTGGGTGAGGAAGTTACCGGCAAGAATGAAGAACGGGATCGCCATGATCTCGAACTTCTCGATACCGGTGAACAACTTCAGCGCCACCGACTCGATGGGCACGTGGGTCATGGTGAACAGGAAGGTCAGAACGGTCAGACCCAGCGAAATGGAGATCGGCATGCCCGTCAACATCAGGGCGAGCAGCAGGCCGAAAATGATGGCGGCGTTCATTACTTGTCGCCCTCCTTGGTGTGATGGGGATGACGCTTGGCCCACTCTTCGTCGGACAGGCCGGCGTGGCCGTGCTCGCGCTCTTCGCCGAGCTCGAAGGCTTCGCCGACGAGAACGGGCGCGCCTTCTTGCGCGGTTTCCGCGGTTTCCTCTTCCAGACCCTCAACGTGGCCATGGTCGTGGTGCGGCAGCTCGCCGGTCTTCCAGAAGGTGAAGAACACCTGCAGGAAGCGATAGCACATCAGGCCGGAACCCAGGGGGATGGCGGAATAGACGATCCAGGTCGGCCACTCCAGGTCGGGCGTGGTCGGGCCTTCGGGCACGTCGCCCACATCCAGACCGAGGAAGGTGAAGATGGCGTGGTGTGCGCCGTTTTCCCAGACAAAGGTGCCGCCCAGGGTGGCCACGATCCCGGTGAACAGGGCGCCGGCACCGAGACCGAACAGGACGAAACGACCCCGATTCTTCTCGGACAGCTGGTTGATCAGCACGTCGACACCCACGTGGATGCCGGTACGCACACCGTAGGCGGCGCCGAACTTGGCCATCCACACGAACATGATGATGCACAGTTCCTGGGCCCAGCCGAAGTTGAGGGAGAGCAACCAGTCCTGCAGGCCGGGGATGTCCATGCCCGAAGCGTAGCGGTGCATCACCGCCACGAAAATGATGAGGGTCGCCGCTCCCATCAGGAAGGTGATGATCAGCTCTTCCAGATGGTTAAGTAGTTTATTCATAAGCACACTCCTCCTGCCCGCGCCCGGCCTGCGTTGGGCCGCCGCGGCGGAGATCACCGGATCGGTTGTTATGCTGCACGCGGGCTACCCGCACTCTCTCGAGCCGGGTAGCCGCGTCTGCAACTCTGTCGGGGGCCGCGTTGCACGGCCCGGTTGCTGCTTAGTTGGCGGTGAAGCCGGTTTCCTTGTACACCGCTTCGATCGTTTCCTTACCGATGCGGCCTTCCATCTTGTGGTGGACCGGGGTCAGGGCCTTCTTGAAGGCATCGCGCTCGGCCTTGGTGGGAACGTAGACCTGGGTCTTGCCGGACTTCTTCACGGCTTCCAGGGCCTGGTCGTTCTCTTCCTTGGCGATCTTGTTGGCGTACTGGGTCGCATCCTTCATCGCAACTTCCAGCTGGCCGCGCACGTCGGCGGGCAGGCCGTCCCAGAACTTCTTGTTCACGATCACCGCGTAGCCCAGGTAACCATGCTCGGTCATGGTCAGGTACTTCTGCACTTCGTGCATCTTCTGGGTGTACAGGTTGGAGATCGGGTTCTCGGTGCCGTCGACCACGCCGGTCTGCAGGGCCTGGTAGACCTCGGAGAAGGCCATCACCTGGGGCAGGGCGCCCAGGGAGCGCATCTGCTCTTCGAGGACCTTGGAGGACTGGATGCGCATCTTCTTGCCGCGCAGGTCGGCCGGGGCCTTGATCGGGGTGTTGGCGGAGAAGGACTTGAAGCCGTTGTCCCAGTAAGCCAGACCCTTGATGCCCTTGGGCTCGAGCTTGGCGAACAGCATCTGGCCCACGGGACCGTAGGTCACCTTATGCAGCTCTTCGTAGTTGTCGAAGATGTAGGGCAGATCGAAGAGTTCGAATTCCTTCACGCCGATCGGACCGAACTTGGCCAGGGACGGAGCGAGCATCTGCACGGCGCCCAGTTGCAGGGCTTCCATCTCTTCCTTGTCCTTGTAGAGCTGGCTGTTGGCATAGACCTCGACCTTCACCTTGCCCTTGGTCAGCTCATTGGCACGCTTGGCGAAGAACTCGGCGGCCTTGCCCTTCGGGGTGTCGGTAGCCACCACGTGGCTGAACTTGATGACGATCGGGGTTTGGGCGGCAGCCACCAGGGGCAGCGCGCAGACCAGCAGGCCGGTCAGCAATTTCGAAATCTTCATATTTTCTCCTCCAGAAAATAGTTGCTCATTATGGAATCAACTCCGGGGCGGAGTATTGCCAAAGGGGGGGCTGGGTTCTACTGTGGATTTCCACATAGTCCCGGCCCCATTATATGGACGTCATATAAACAAGACGGCTCACGCCTGCTGGCGCGGCGGCATCAGGGCCGGTTCGCCTTCGGCCCGCTCCTGGGCGTCCATCAGGGCCGCCTCGTCCGGATCGACGTCAATATCGCCGTCCAGCACGCGTTTCATACGCTTTTCGTCCAGGGAACTCTCCCAACGGGACACCACCACGGTGGCCACGCCGTTGCCGATCAGGTTGGTGATGGCGCGGGCCTCGGACATGAAGCGATCCACGCCGAGCAGCAGAGCCAGGCCTTCCACCGGCAGCTTGCCGCCCAGGGACGCCAGGGTGGCCGCCAAGGTGATGAAGCCGCCGCCGGTGACCGCCGCCGCGCCCTTGGAGGTCAGCAGCAGCACCGCCAGGATGCTCAGTTCTTCCCACAGGCTCAGATCCACATTGGTGGCCTGGGCGATGAAGATCGCCGCCATGGTCAGGTAGATCGAGGTGCCGTCCAGGTTGAACGAGTAGCCAGTGGGGATCACCATGCCGACCACCGACTTGCGGCAGCCCAGGTTCTCCATCTTGGTCATCATGCGCGGCAGGGCCGACTCCGAGGAGGAGGTGCCGAGCACGATCAGGATTTCCTCCTTGATGTACTTGAGGAACTTCCAGATGCTGAAGCCGTTGTAGCGGGCGATGGCGCCCAGCACGATGAAGACGAACAGGAAACAGGTGATGTAAACGTTCGCCATCAGGAAGCCCAACTGCTTCAGGGAGCCGATGCCGTACTTGCCCACGGTGAAGGCCATGGCGCCGAAAGCGCCGATGGGGGCGAAGTGCATGATCAGGCCGATGGCACCGAACAGGGTGTGGGAGAACTGGTCGAGAACCTTGACCAGGGGCTCGACCCGGTTACCCAGGCGGGCAAGAGCCAGGCCGAACAGCACCGAGAAGAGCAGCACCTGGAGGATTTCACCCTTGGCGAAGGCATCCACCACCGTGTTGGGAATGATGTTGAGCAGGAACTCGACGGTGCTCTGGTGCTTGGCGGCCTCGGCGTAGGCGGCGATGCCCTTGGTATCCAGGTGGGCCGGGTCCACGTTCATGCCGGCACCGGGCTTGAGCAGATTGACCACCACCAGGCCGATGGCCAGGGCCACGGTGGTCACCACTTCGAAGTAGACCAGGGCCTTCAGGCCAACCCGTCCCACTTCCTTCATGTCACCCATCTTAGCGATGCCCACCACCACGGTGGTGAAGATGATCGGCGCGATCATCATCTTGATCAGCTTGATGAAGCCGTCACCCAGCGGCTTCATGGTCGCCCCGACGTCGGGGTAGAAGGTACCCAGGGAAACACCTATGGCGATGGCCACGATGACCTGGAAGTAAAGGCTCTTATAGATGGGTTTGGAATGGTGGGTTTCGGGAACCATGGCGACCTCCCGCACTGTCAAGATGACAAAACGCCGCCGCTTCCCTGCCCGTTGCCGTCGTGCGGGACGGCGGGCTCGACACCCGAAAGCCGCAGCAATACGGGGGCGTATTGTGTTTCACACGTATGACCCCAACCATTGTGGTCAACCGCAGCGCCCCCTTAGCGCCTCGGGCAGCAGGCCGGCGCAATCGTTCAAGACAAATCCGCCCGGGGTAGGCGAAGCGCCCTAAAATTGCCGGATCATGAGCGAATACGACTCCGCCTCCGCGCCCCCGGCCGCCCACCAGGCGCCCCCGCCCCCCTCCCCCTGGGCAGGCACCTACCTGCTGATGCCCAAGCTGGCCATGGGCCTCCTGGTGGTCTCCCTGATCAGCCTGCTGTGGATCCTGCACCGCAACGAGGTGGACGAGCAGCGCGCCACCCTGATCAAGGACATCCTGTGGATGGAGCAGAACCTGCGCTTCCATCTTTCCGGAGTGGAAGACCAGCTTTCCCAGCTCAGCCTGGACCTGTCCCAGGACACCGCCCCCGACACCACCTTCCAGGTACGGGCCCGGCACATGGTCAAGAACAACCTGGAACTGGAACAGGTGCTGTGGCTCGACGCCAACGGCCGGCCCAAGGCCGCCGTACCCACCGCCACCACCGGCCGGCAGATCCTGGAGCCCTTCGGCGACACCAGCGTCGATTCCGCGGTGGCCTACGCTTTCGACGCGGCGCGAAAACTGGGCAAGCCGGTCTATGGCCAGCCCTATTCCGTCCCCCTGCGCGGCACCGAGATCGAGCTTTACGTGCCGGTGTTCCGCGACAGCCATGTAAGCGGCATGCTGGTGGGGGTCTTCTCCCTGAACAGCCTGCTCAGTTCGGCGGTGCCCTGGTGGTTCGCCGAGAAATACCAGTTCCATATCCTCGACAGCAACGGCGCCGTGCTCGCGGCCAAGTCCAACATCGTCGGCGACCTGGGCCTGGACTACCGCATCCCCTTCGACCCGCCCGGCCAAGGCCTGGTGCTCGAAGCCGCCACCTACAGCAGCCCGGGCAACATGGCCCAGCGGGTGCTGGCGGCGGTGATCGTGGTGCTGGCCGCCGCCGTTTCCTGGAGCCTATGGGCGATCCGCGGCCACATCCTGCGCCGCCTCGAAGCCGAGCAGGCCCTGCGCGAGGAGCACGCCTTCCGCAAGGCCATGGAAGACTCCATGGTGGTCGGCATGCGCGCCCGGGACATGGAGGGCCGCATCATCTACGTGAACCCGGCCTTCTGCCGCATGAGCGGCTATTCCCCCGACGAACTGATCGGCACCCGCCCCCCCATGCCCTACTGGGACCCGGAGCACATGGACATGCACGAGTTCCAGAGCACCCGGGTGCTCACCGGAAAATCGCCCCAGGAAGGTTTCGAATCGCGCATCCGCCACAAGGACGGCCACATGGTGCACACCATGGTCTACGCCACACCGCTGATCGACGCCTCGGGCAAGCAGCGCGGCTGGATCAGTTCGGTGTTCGACATCACCGAGCGGAAGCGCATCGAGGCCCTGCAACGCCAGCAGCAGGAAAAGCTGGAACAGACCGCCCGGCTGGTGACCATGGGGGAAATGGCCTCCACCATGGCCCACGAACTCAACCAGCCTCTGTCCGCCATCGCCAGCTACGCCGCCGGCTGCGCCAACATGCTGCGTAGCGAGGAGCGCGCCCCCGACCGGCAGGCCCTGCTGGGGGTGATCGAAAAGCTGTCCGCCCAGGCCCAACGCGCCGGCCGGGTGATCCGCCGCATCTACGACTTCGTGCGCAAAAGCGCCCCCCAGCAGGAAGCGGTGCGACTCGACGAGGTGGCCGAGGAAGCCGTGGGCTTTCTCGAAGGCGAGGCCAAGAAGCGCGGCGTCACCCTGGGCCTGGCCCTGCCCCCAGGCCTGCCCGCCGTGGAAGGGGACCGCCTGCTGCTCGGCCAGGTGATGATCAACCTGCTGCGCAACGCGGTGGAGGCCGTCTCCGACCAGCCCCTGCACCGGCGCCGGGTGCAGGTGGTCGCCCGGGTCCGGGACGACCAGGTCGAGGTGCGGGTCGAGGACACCGGGCCGGGCATCCCGACCGAACAGGCGGACAGCCTGTTCACCCCCTTCTACACCACCAAGGCGGAAGGCATGGGCATGGGCCTGCCCATCTGCCGCTCGATCATCGAATCCCACCACGGCAACCTGCGCTTCGAGCCGCGGGACGGCGGCGGCAGCGTTTTCGCCTTCCGCCTGCCCCGGGAGGGCGCTACCATGGCGCCTGACGCGCCGCCCCCGGCCCCAAATGCCCAGGCGGCGCCCGCCGTGCAAACGCTGCAAACCGCACAATCCACACAACCCGCCCCGCGCGATCAAACCCATCACGCCGCACCATGAACGGAACCGTCCACATCGTCGACGACGACGAAGCCATCCGCGACGCCCTCGGCTGGCTGCTGCAATCCCGCGGGCTGGCCTGGCAAGGCTACGACTCGGCCGAAGCCTTCCGCCAAGCCGTGGACGACGCCCGGGCCGGCTGTCTGGTGCTGGACATCCGCATGGGCGGCATGAGCGGCCTGGAACTGTTCCACCAGCTGTCCGAAGAAGGCTTTCCACTGCCGGTGATCTTTCTCACCGGCCACGGCGACGTGCCCATGGCGGTGGGCGCCCTCAAGAAGGGAGCCTTCGATTTCTTCGAAAAACCCTTCAACGACAACGACCTGGTGAACCGGGTGATCGAGGCTCTGGAAAAGGATGCGGGGCGCCGCTCCCAGGAGACCGCCTCGGATTCGGTGCGGCAGCGGCTGGAAACCCTGACGCCCCGCGAGCGGCAGATCATGGACCTGATCCTGGCTGGCAAATACAACAAGGTGATCGCCGACGAACTGTCGATCAGCATGCGCACGGTGGAAGTGCACCGGGCCAACCTGCTCGACAAGATGGGCGTGCGCACCGCCGTGGAACTGGCCCGGCTGTTGCAACCCAAGGGCTGACGCGCCACCGGCCCTTGGCGGCTTGATGGGTAACGCCCCGGGGCGGGCTCAGTACCACCCCGCCAACGCTGCCCTACTCCCTTCCCTCGTCCTCGCTGCCCGGCGGCGGCACCCAACAGGGCAGCACCCCGGCCTCCCCCGGTGCGGCCCGGCTGTCGCCGTCTACGCCGACGCCGGCCAGCCAGAGCAGGCGCCCGCCGGCCTCCAGGGCCGGCAGCCAGGCCCGGCGCCAGGGCGGGATTCCCGCCTCCTGGAACAGCCGCTGGGCATCGCGGCGATGCCGCCCCGGCGCCGGCCGCAGCACATCCCGGGAACGGCGCACGCGCAATTCAGCACCGTCTGCCAGCAGATCGGCGCGAATCCTCGCGCCCTCACCATCCTCACTACGGGCAAGCAGCACCTTGCCGTCGCCGAAAGTCATGATGTCCTCGCCGTTCCAGCGACAGGGCAATGGCGCCACGTCCCGGGGCAGACGTTCGACGAACAGTTCGCCCCGCCACGCCGCCACCTGGTAGTTCCCCACCCCGATGCGCGGCGCATCTCCCTGCCCGGCCAGGAACTGGCGCTCCATCTCCGCCAGCACCGCCTCTTCCGGCATGGGCGCGCCGGCGCGGCGCAGCCAGTAGCGCAACAGGTTGCGCCGACGCGGCGGCGACAAGGCGGCCAGCCCGGCCAGGGCCAGCCGCCCCGAGGGCGCCCGGGCCAGGGCGGCATCCTCGGCGGCCCGCTCGTCGAGCAGCGCCGCCGCCTCGGCAAAATGGCCGGCGGCCCGGGCCAGGACGGCACCGGCTTTGGGAAAGCGGGATTCCAGCCGGGGCAGGATGTCGTGGCGCAAAAAGTTGCGGGCGTGGCCCGTATCGGTATTGCTCGGATCGTCCACCCAACCGCCGCCCTGGCCTTCCAGCCAACGCTGGAGGCGTTCCCGGGGCTCTTGGAGCAGCGGCCGCAGCAAGAGGAGCGGCGGCCGTTCCGTCTCGCCCATCCGCGGCATGGTCCGCGCCGCGGCCATGGCGGCGGCGCCATTCACGCCGCTGCCGCGCAGCAGGCGGAACAGCAAGGTCTCGGCCTGATCGTCCTGATGGTGAGCCAGGGCCACGGCATCGGCGCCGCAGTCCAGGAAGGCACCGTAGCGCGCCTCCCGGGCAGCCCCTTCCAGGCCAGCCGGATGGGCTTTATCCACCCCGACCCGGACCACCGCCAGGGGCACCCCCAGCTCGTCGCACAGGGATTGGCAGAATCCTGCCCAAGCGTCGGCCTGGACGGCCAGGCCGTGGTGGACGTGCAGGGCCGACAGGCGAACGCCCGCCAGGCCATGGGCCAAACTGCCGCAGACGGCATGGCAGAGGCGCAGCAAGGCCACGGAATCGCGTCCGCCGGATAGGCCGACGCACAGGTGAGCGGAGGGGGAAAGGTGTTGCCGCAGAAAAGCGGCGAGCCGGCCGGGCAGGTCGTCCGGCGCCGGCCGGGCGGCCGGGGCTATGGGAGGGAAAGAGACGTCGGCCGGGGCGGCAGCCGTGCGGCCTTCCGCCCCGGTGGAGCCCGCCGGATCAGCGGGGGTCTTCTTCCTTGAAGCGGCCATAGGCCATCAGGCGCTCGAAGCGGGTTTCCAGCAGTTCGGCGGTAGACATCCCGGATACCTGCTTCAGGGCGTCCTGGAGGGACTTCTTGAGGGACTGGGCCATGGCCGCGTGGTCCCGGTGGGCGCCGCCGGTGGGCTCGTGCACCACCTTGTCCACCAGCCCCAGGGTCTTCAGGCGGGCCGCGGTGATGCCCATGGTCTCGGCGGCCTCGTTGGCCTTTTCGGCGCTCTTCCACAGGATCGAGGCGCAGCCTTCGGGGGAGATCACCGAGTAGGTCGAGTATTGCAGCATCTGCACCACGTCGCCCACGGCGATGGCCAGGGCGCCGCCGGAACCGCCTTCGCCGATGATGGTGACGATGATCGGCGTCTTCAGCTCGGCCATCACATAGAGATTACGGCCGATGGCCTCGGACTGGCCCCGTTCCTCGGCGTCGATGCCGGGATAGGCGCCCGGGGTGTCCACGAAGGTGAACACGGGAATCTGGAACTTCTCAGCCAGCTTCATCAGGCGCTCGGCCTTGCGGTAGCCCTCGGGGCGCGGCATGCCGAAGTTGCGGAAGATCTTTTCCTTGGTGTCGCGGCCCTTCTGGTGGCCGATCACCATGCAGGGCTGACCGTTGAAGCGTGCCAGGCCGCCAACGATGGCCTTGTCGTCGGCAAAGCTACGATCGCCGTGCAGTTCTTCAAAATCGGTGAAGATGCGCGAGACGTAGTCGAGGGTGTAGGGACGTTGCGGATGGCGCGCCACCTGGGCGGTCTGCCAGGAGGAAAGCTTGGCGTAGATGTCCTTGGTGAGCGTCTGGCTCTTCTTGGACAGACGTTCGATCTCTTCCGAGATGTCCACCGCCGAGTCTTCCTGCACGAAGCGCAGTTCCTCGATCTTGTTCTCCAGTTCGGCGATGGGTTGTTCGAATTCTAGAAAGCTGGTTTTCATCAGCAGCAGACGCCCCTTTGAGGGGGCCGTACTTGTAAGGGGCGCCCATTTTACCCGAATCGGGGCGCCACCCCCGCCTTTCCGCGCCGGCCCCGTCAGGCGGCGCGTTGCAAGGCCAGGCGCAGATAGGCCAGGCCGAGCCACAGGGCGAACAGGACGAAGAAGGTGAACACGGCCACCGCCCTGGGCCCGAAGGCGGCCGGCAGCAGCCACCGCACCGTTCCGGTGGCGGGGGCGGTGACGATGCAAAAGGCCCGGTAGATGGGATTGCCGTCGCGCCGGCCACCGGCCAGCAGCCCCAGGATGCCCTGGCCGAGCAGGCACATCCCCGCCACTTCGACCAAGGCCCGCATCATGCCGATCAGGATCACCGCGCCGTCCGCCATCGCCGTCTCCGGGGCGTAGTACCCCGGCTTGCTCCCTGTGCCCATGTGTTATTGCGCCGCCCCGGCCGGGACGGCTGGGGAGGATTATGCCTGAAGCGGCCATCGCGCCCGGTGGCTGGACGCAGCGGGTCGCGCCGGGCTGCCGCTGCTTGGCGCTCAGGCAAGCATGTCGGGCGGCGGTAAATCGCTCCCCTCTTCGCCCCGCGGGGTACGCACGGCGATCGCGTACTTTTCCAGCAGGCGGTAGAGGGTGACCCGGGAGACGTCCAAATCCCGGGCACTGCGGGTCAGGTTGTAGGCGTTGCGGCGCAGGGCGGCCCGGATGGCGGCCTCCTCGGCCTGCTGCCGGGCCGCGTCCAGGGTGAGTACGGTCTTTTCCACCAGTTCGCCCCCCAGTCCCAGGTCGTCCGGGCGTATCAGGCGGCCCTCGCACATCACCACGGCACGGCGCACCCGGTTGATCAGTTCCCGCACATTGCCCGGCCAGTCGTAGCGGTGCATGGCCTCCTGGGCCTCCCGGGAGAAGCCGCGCAGGGTGCCGCGCCGGCTGCCGGAGAATTGGTTGAAGTAGTACTGGCCGAGCAGGCCGATGTCCTCGTCCCGCTCGCGCAGGCTCGGTGTACGCAGGGCGAGCACGTTCAGGCGGTGGTAGAGGTCCTCGCGGAAACGGCCCTCGGCCACGGCCCGGGTCAGGTCCACGTGGGTGGCGGCGATGACCCGCACATCCACGCTGATGGAGCGGGAGCCCCCGATCCGGTCGATCTGCCGCTCCTGGAGAAAGCGCAGCAGGTGCACCTGCAGTTCCATGGGCAGGTCGCCGATCTCGTCGAGGAACAGGGTGCCCTGGTCGGCGGATTCGATGCGCCCGGCCTTAGCCTGGGTAGCACCGGTGAAGGCCCCTTTTTCGTAGCCGAACAGTTCGGACTGGATCAGGGAGGCGGGAATGGCGGCGCAGTTGATGGCCACCATGGGGCCGCCGGCCCGGGGCGAGCGCTCGTGGATCGCCCGGGCGGTCAGTTCCTTGCCGGTGCCGCTTTCGCCCAGGATGAGCACGGTGGCGTCGGTGGCGGCTACCTTGCGCAGGCTGCGGAAGAACTGGGTCATGACCGGGCTACAGCCGACCATTTCCTCTTCGTTGCCCGCACCGCCCGTTGCCGCATCGCCGGAAGGGGAGCGCAACTGGGCCATGCCATAGGTATGACCCAGGGTATTCAGCATCCGTGGCAGGTCCACGGGCAGGGTGTGAAAGTCCGTGAACAGGTCGGCGATCATTTCCCGCACCGGCGGCGACTGGACATTATCCCGGTGCAGCAGGGCGATCCATTCCATGTTGCGTCGATGCAGCAGGTCCTGATAGCGCCCGGCCTGCTTCAACGTATCCTCGCCTTTATCGAAATGAAATACGCCAATATCAAAATCGCGCCGCCGCAATAACTGCCGGGCTTCTTCCGGCGACGAAGCCGGACATGGCAACCAGCCCGCATGTTCCAGGGCCGGGAAATTCCGCATGCATGGCGACGATGGGTTCAAATAAAGCAACTGCCGCGGTTGTTGTTCTACTTCCACAACACACCCCTTTCACTGCTCCGCCACGACGACCCGACGGAATAAATTCTTATTGCATATTAAGAAACAGGAATCAGGCGCTTACAAGATAGCGCATTTTCCCTGAGCTGCAATACCTTACGAATACTGCCCTTCGACCGCATTGCAGGCAAAGGAAGTTCCCTCCCCTCGCGATTATCGATAGCAAAAAAGGAAAAAATCGACACCTTCATTCAAGGCATCGCAAACAATTTTCATCACGCCAAGATCGTTAAATAAATGAAACGTTTCACCAGAGAAACAAAACCGGCTCTTCACAAAGCCAATTACAAAAACACACCAACCTCGTGAAAAAATTAGGCTTTTACAAAATCAAAATTTTTCACGCCAGATAATCAATAGAAAAACAAAGCAAAAAAAATCAAAAGCATCAATGAGTTATACCCAACAACCGATGCTTAAAACATAACCAAGAACACGAACGCCACTGCTCCTTTGGGCTTACAGATCCCCCTTTCCTGTCCTTGGGAAAATCCAAAAAAAACACAAAAATCAATAAAAACAACCAGTTAAAAAGCTGGCACGCTCTCTGCTGATTGGGGCCATCCCTCCGCAGTTCGCAGTTCAGGCGAAGCGGGGTTTCCCGAGCAAGGATGCAGAGAGCGCCATGAAGACCTCGTCAAACACCACCCTGAAGCTGCTGTGCGCAGGCATTGCATCCGCCATGGCGCTATGCCTGGTGCCGGCTTGGGGTGACGAGACGCCACAGGAACAGGCGGCTGCCAGCAGCGCCCCCGTAGCGTCCAGCCTCGGCGTGGGGCCTTCTTTGCAGTTCCTTGATGCCGAGCAGGCGCTTGGCGACGACGAGTTGTCCGTCACGACAGGGCGCGGTCTCGAACATGCCCCGCTGCAAGGACAAGAGAAGGTCGGCGTCATCCTCTGGGACGAAGGCAAAACGCCGTGCTGCACGCAGGGCGGCGGTGCCCAGGCGGTACAGATGCAAGGTTCGTCGCCCACCGCCGGAGTGGACCAACTGCGCTGGATTCAGCGCTAAGGCGGACCGACGAGGCTGAACGGGGAGATGACCATGCGACTGGGAATAGCGGTAACTCTAGGCAAGACACTCCGCTTGAGACAAGCCCGGCGCCCGAATGCACCGGCCTCGATGGTGCAAAGGTTGGTGGAAAACCTGCTGCCCGCCGCCATCCTTCTTCTGTTGATCGAAGCAGGCGTATTGCCTGGCGTAGCCCGCTCGGAACCTGGCGACATCATTATTCAGCGCAAGGTTCCGGCCCGGGTGGCGGAGCGCGCCCCCCTGACCCCCAGCCCGGACGTCGTATCGGTCAATCCGTCGCCGAACAGGATGATTCAGGGGATGTTGAACGGCAATTCCCCATCCGCCTCTGTGCAGCGTGAATTGGGGGACGGCGAGATCGCCGCCATCGTCACCGGCGCCGTCGGCATCAACCGTTCCAATGCAGGCCGTGGCACCTCCCTGGTCACTCCCGGGGCCCTGGGCAGTACGGGTGTTGGCGGATCGGTCACCGGTGCCGTTCTCCCCACATCCGGGGGCGGATCGCCTGTGGGTAACGTTGGCGGGATGGTCAATTCTGCCGTGGGTGACGCCATGCGCGGCGCCGGCCTTATCAAGTAGGAGGAAGCCGCCATGTCCATGCCCTCCTCCAAAACGCAACTGATGCGGGCGCTGCACACCGCGCTGCTGTGCGGCAGTTGCCTCCTCGCCGCCACTCCCGCTGCGGCCCAGATAGTTCTGTTGCCTGCTCCGGCCGACGGCCTGGTCCGCGATACCAGCGTGATCGGCGAAGGCGCCATGAGCGGCGTCAGCGGCATCAGCAGCGTCAATAGTTCCGCCGGCGATTTCAACCAGCAGGCCAACGTCCGCGCCATCAGCATCAACCCGGGCGGCACGGCCAATGCCCAGAACCAGGTGAGCCAGTTCCAGGGCCCAGAGTTTTCCACCCCGGTGGGCCAGGCGGACGTACAGATCAGGGCAGGTGCCTACACCGGCTCCATGGGAATCATGGGGGTGAATCAGGCGGCAGGCATCGCCAACAGTCAGGTCAATGGCTTGGCCATTGGCATCGGAACACGCGTCGAAGCCGTGGGGGACAGCACGCTGGCCACCATGGCTCCACGGGTGAGCAGTCTGGGCGGCAACACGCCGGGCGCTTCCAGCAACCAGAAGGTCGGGGTCGACGACACCGCCTTCGCGGGTGCACGGGGCATCCTGCAGCTCAACCAGACGGCCGGCACGGGCAACCGTTCGGCCAACACGCTGGGCATCCAGATATCCCGGTAGCCCGGAGTTCTTACGCAGCAACCTCTCTCAAGGAGCGCATCATGAACACTCGCACCAAAATCACGCCCGTTGCCCTGGCGCTGCTTGCCATGGGTGCTTCCAGTGTCTGGGCCGGCGAAGACGGCGGCGGAGATGGCCGTGGTGGCGACCGCCACCATCGCATGCCCCCGCCGCCCCCCCCGACCTACGCCTCCGCCACGGTGAACGACACCCAGAACAACGTAGCCAACGTCGGCGTCAACGACGAGCTGGAAAACAAGGCCAGCCTCAGCGGTGGCTCCCTGTCGGGTGCATCGGGCAACATCGGCGTGAACATCGGCGCCGGCGACAACAACCAGCAGGCCAATGCCGCCGCCCTATCATCGGCCGACGCCTCCTTCGTCTTCGACCATGCCACGGCCAGCGCTACCGCCAGCCAGTACAACGCCAGCAACCTCACCTCCAACGCCGGGGTGACCAACTCGGCGACCCTGGACGGCGGTTCCCTGAGCGGTGCTTCGGGCAACATCGGGGTCAACATCACTGCCGGCAACAACAACCAGCAGAAGAACGACCTGACTGCCTCGGTGGCGAACGCCAAGAACACCAGCGCATCCGTGACTGCCAACCAGAACTCCACCAGCAATACCACCACCAACTCGCCGGTGCGTATCTACCAGACCACCTATGAGACGGTGACACTGCAAGGTGGCATGTTCGGCGGCTATCAGGGCAGCACCGTGTCCTGGGAGCCTAGCAGCGGTCACGGCGACGATCATGGCCGCGGCGGCACGGAGTACGGCTACGAGGCCGGCGACATCGCCCTGGCCGGTTGCTTCACCGCCAACATCCCGGTGCAGACCCTGTCGGTGAACAAGCTGACCACCAACACCGCAACCCTTGGTGGCGGCTCCCTGTCAGGCGCGTCGGGCAACATCGGCGTGAATATCGCTGCCGGCACGGGTAACCAGCAGTTCAACGGCCTGTCCATCGTTGCCGCGACGAAGTAAGACAGTCGTACGCATCTGCCCGGAGCGGAGGGCGGCTCGCCGTCTTCCGCTCCACATGTCCTTTTTGCCGGGAGGATATTCATGTGCCAACGTACTTCGCTTTCGTCGGCAAGCGGTCGTAACGGAATACCCCGTCCCCTCGGGCTGGCAGTTCTGATCGGACTGGCATTGCTCACCCCTGCCGTGGTTTTCGCCGGCAACGTGCCTCTGGCAGGCGTCGTACCGGGAACCGTCATCTCGAAACAGGTGCAGAGTGCCCGGGAGCGCAAGTTCGAAGACGTCGTCGAGCAGAAGACCGATTTCAGTTGCGGCGCTGCGGCACTGGCCACCATCCTCCAGGAGGCCTATCACCGCGACCTCAGTGAAAACCAGGTGGTCCAGGCGATGCTAAAGATCTCAGACCCTGCCGTTGTCCGCGAGCAGGGTTTTTCGTTGCTGGACGTCAAGCACTACCTGGAAACCCTGGGCATGCGCGGCCGGGGCTATCGGGTCCCTCCCGAAGTCCTTAAGGAGGTGAAGGTGCCGGCGATCGTGCTGCTCAACTACAAGGGATACAAGCATTTCGTAGTGTTGCGCCGTGCCACGGATGAACAGGTGTACCTGGGCGACCCCGCCCTGGGCAACCGGGTGATGCCCCTCGACGAGTTCGCCAAGGGGTGGAACGGAGTGATCTTTGCCGTGATCGGCAACGATTACGACCAAGGCAATGCCCTCCCCCACCCCCGGGAGGCCCTGACGGTCTGGACGTCGATGAACCGCTTCACTCCGGTTCCGGAGCCATCCCTGCGGGACTTCGGTTTCATCCGTGCCGACTTTTTCTAAAGGACATGCCCAGCATGTCCGGGAGGTTTTCATGATCCACGCGAACTCCCCCACGCCCCGGCGAAAGCTGGCTGTATTGGCGCTCGCCCTGACCAGCCTGACCCCTGGTCTGGCCCATCCGATGACGACCACCGATCTGATGGCCAGCGAGGTCAGCGACGATGATCTGGCCAGCATGCGCGGCCGCTACATCGCGCCGAACCAGATTCTCAGTTTCGGCGTGCAGATGAGCACCACCTGGCAAACTCCCGGGGGCGGCATCGTCTCCACCGTGACCTTCCAGGTGAATCCCCAGTTCCAGCCGACCATCACCATCGACACCACGCCCCAGGGCGCCTCATCGCCCCAACCCCAGACCGCCACATCCCCGGCATCCACGTCCGTCGTCACAGCGGGCGGTATCGGCAACGTTGCAGGCGTCACCCAGACCATCCAGACCGCCGGCAACAGCAATGACGTGGCCAACAACATCCAGTTGAACCTGACGAGTTCATCGCAACCCACCTCGCCTGGCGCCGGCAGCAACACCATCGTCATCACCGGCCCCGGTACCTATACCCAGACCCAGGGCAATACCAAAACGACGGTAGTGCTGGATAGCAATGGTCTGGCACTCAACCTCTCCATGCCCGGCGAGGGTTCGACCCTGCAACAGGTGGGCAGCCAAGGGCTGCGTCAGAGCGTCCAGATAATCAGCGATTTAAACCTGGTGCGTAATTCCATGGTTGCCATCGCCCAACTCAAGACACCTATGCTGGGAACCGAAACCCTTGGGCGAACCCTAAACTCCCTACAGGGGCTATCCAAGACGGGCGGATGGTATTAATTCTCAACAATGCGGGCCTCACAAATGAGGCCCTTTTTTTGCCATTCACCATGTTAATTGCATGGAAAAATGGCAATTTGGTTTTAACATTGGCTACATGTTACTGACTGCTGGCCAGATAGTTCTTTAGCGCTTTTGCAGGGTTTTTCCACTTAACAGGGGATGGAAAATGAATCACCCGAAAAAAGTAGTGCTTGCCGTATTAATCGCCTCCGCATTTTCAACCACTGCATTTCCGGCATTTGCCGAAAGTGACGACATCGCCCAATTGAAGCGTCAGTTGCGCGAATTGACCGAGCGCTACGAGTCCCAGCGGGTCGCCACCGAACAGCTTGAGGTCCGCATACGACGCCAGGAAGCCCTCCTGGCCGCCTACACCAACGGCAATGCCCAGCTGGCCCAGGCCGATGCGCCGGCCCGGGGCCGCTTCTTCCGCACCGCCGACGGCGCGGCGGGCGATGCCGGCGCAGCCGGAGCCAGCGGCAACGCCGAAAGCACCTCGCCCGGCAGCGGCGGCGACACCCTCAAGGCGCCTCCGCCGTCACGCAGCGCCCAGGCGGTCTACCAGGAACAGGCCGGCGGCGTGTTCGGCCAGCCACGGCGCTGGACCTTCGAAACGGGGCTGACCTACACCCACTACGATTCGCGCCAGCTGCTGCTCAACGGCTTCCTGGCCCTCGACACCATTTTCCTCGGCAACATCAACGTCAACCGTATCCAGGCCGACATGCTGACCCTGGACCTGACCACCCGCTACGCCATTTCCGACCGGGCCCAGGTGGACTTCAACGCCCCCTTCCTCTACCGCCGCAGCAACTTCCAGTCCGGCGGCGCCGGCGGCGCGGCCGGCGCCCTGTCCGAGGCCACCGTCACCCAGTCGCCGCGGCTGGGCGACGTGAACATGGGCTTCTACTACAAGCTGCTGGCCGAAACCAAGGACAACCCGGACGTGGTGTGGAACGTCCGCCTCAAGGCTCCCACCGGCAGCAACCCCTACGGTGTGAAGATCGTCACCGACAGCGGCAACAACAACCTTCAGTACCCCTCCAAGCTGCCCTCGGGCAACGGGGTGTGGACCCTGTCGAGCGGCTTCTCCTTCATCAAGACGGTGGACCCGGCGATTCTCTTCGCCAACGTGGCCTACTACCACAACTTCAAGCGCTCTTTCGGCGACATCAGCTCCACCGAGGGCACGGTCACCCCGGGCAGCGTCAAACTGGGCGACGTATTCCAGTGGGGTGTGGGCACTGCCTTCGCCCTCAACGAGCGCAGCAGCCTGAGCCTGGGCTTCACCCAGGCCATCTCCCAGCGCAGCAGTCTCCAGCCCGACGGCCAGTCGGCCCAGACCATCGTCGGCAGCAACGCCAACGCGGCGACCTTCAACGTGGGCCTGACCTTCGCCTCTAGCGACCGGACCACCATCATCGGCAACCTGGGCATCGGCCTCACACCGGACGCGCCCAACTTCACCATCGGCCTGAAGATTCCCTACACCTTCTGATCGGCCGGCACGCCATGAAAAAACCCGCCTTACGGCGGGTTTTTTCATGCTGGGCGATGGCCCCGTAGCCAAGCCTTGCCTGTGCCTCTCAATCGTCGCCCTCATCCACCCCGTACTGCTTGTCCAGCCGCTTCATGTAGCGGGCGTAGAACCAGATGATCAGCACATAGACGATCAGGCTGCCCTGGGCGGCCATGTAGAAGCCCAGGGGAAAGCCGGCGAAAACGACATCGTTGAGCTCCCGGGCGTAGTAGCTGGTGACGAAGGTGACGAGAAACCACAGCACCAGCAGCAGAGCCGTCACGGTCAGGTTGCGGCGCCAGTATTCCTGAAGCTTTGGAGTCACTTTCACGGCCGGTACCTCGATGCGCGGGAACGGGCATGGAAAAGGCGCATCGTCAAAAGCCCTCCCGCTCCAGGCGCGGGTAGCGGATGCGGGTCACCACGTTCTGGGTTGCGGGCGGTGGCGGCGGGGTCAGCAGGCTCACCACCACGATGGTGATGAAGCCCAGGGGCACCCCCCAGACGCCGGCGGCGGTGGAATCGATGCCGAACCAGGGCTCCATGGCGATGCCGTGCAGCCCCAGCCAGGGAATGCTGTCGAACTGGACCCGCACCATGTAGTAGAGCGTCACCCCCAGCCCCACGAGCATCCCCGCCACTGCCCCGGCCCGGTTGGCGCGGCGCCAGAAGATGCCCATCACCAAGGCCGGGAAGAAGGCCGCCCCGGCGATGGAGAAGGCCCAGGCCACCATGTAGAGGATGGTGGAGGGCCGCTGGGCGGCCAGGGTGGCGGCGCAGATGGCCACCACCAGCAGCAAGGACTTGGACACCACCAGCCGCCACTGGGTCGAGGCCTGGGGACGGAAGATCTTGTAATAGACATCGTGGGACAGGGCGCTGGTGATCACCAGAAGCAGCCCGTCGGCGGTGGACAGGGCCGCCGCCAGGCCGCCGGCGGCCACCAGGCCGGAGACCACGTAGGGCAGCCCGGCGATTTCCGGAGTGGCGAGCACGATCACGTCCGGATTGAGCGACAGTTCGGCCCATTGCAACAGGCCGTCCCGGTTGATGTCCTCGATGTGCACCAGCCCCACCTTGCCCCAGGCCGCCACCCAGGAGGGCAGCTTGATGATGGGGGTGTTGATCAGGCTGGAGAACACTTCCAACTTGGCATACACCGCGTAGGCCGGCGCCGCGATGTAGAGCATGAGGATGAACAGCAAGGACCAGAACACCGAGTCCCGGGCCTCCTGGACCGTGGGGGTGGTGTAGTAGCGCATCAGCACATGGGGCAAGGCCGCGGTGCCGATCATCAGGCAGAACATGAGGGACAGGAAATTGAGCCTGGCCTGACCCGGATCGCTGCCCGGCCGCGGCTCGAAGGCATCGGCATGGCGGATCGGCTGGGCGCCCCGGTCCGCCGCCTCGCGCATCTGGGATTCCCATTTCACCCGGGCCTCTTCCGGGCTGCGGGGCAGTTCGCGCCGCTCCTTTTCCACCGCCACGATGTCGCGCAGCAGGGCGTTGTTGGCCTTCATCTCATTGAGTCGAGTGGTCAGCCGGGCCCGTTCCTCCTCCAGGGAATCCGGCAGGCGCACGATGCGCTCGTAGATGGCATCCGCCCGGGCCCGGTAGAGGTCCCGGGCTTCCTTTTCGGCGGGCAGATCGAAAATCTGCTCCTCCAGCCGGGATACCTGTTGCACCGCCTCGCCGTAGGCCACCGGCGGCACCATGCTGCCGCTCACCTTGTAGCCGAGGATGCATACCGGAGTCAGGTAGGCGATGATCAGGATGACGAACTGGGCGACCTGGGTCCAGGTCACCGCCCGCATGCCGCCCAGGAACGAGCAGACCAGGATGCCGGCCAGGCCGACGAACACACCGATCTCGAACTGGAGGCCGACAAAGCGGCTGGTGATCAGCCCCACGCCATAGATCTGGGCCACCACGTAGACGAACGAGGCCAGGATGGCAGCCACCACCCCCACCAGGCGCGGCAGGGTGCCGCCGTAGCGGGCGGCGAGGAAGTCGGGAATGGTGTACTGGCCGAACTTGCGCAGGTAGGGGGCGAGCAGCAGGGCCACCAGCACGTAGCCCCCGGTCCAGCCCATCACGTAGGCCAGGCCCTGGAAGCCCGAGAGGAAGAGCATGCCGGCCAGGCCGATGAACGAGGCGGCGCTCATCCAGTCGGCCCCGGTGGCCATGCCGTTGAAGATGGCCGGCACCCGACGGCCTGCCACGTAGTACTCGGTCACGTCGGAAGTGCGCGACAGGATGCCAATGGTGGCGTAGAGCAGGATGGTAAACAGCAGGAAGGCGTAGCCGATCCAGCGCGGCGGCATGCCCATCTGTTCCAGCCCGGCCAGGGCGAGCACGAACAGGATGAACCCGGCGGTGTAGGCCAGATAGTAGCGGCGCAGCTGGGGCACGAACCCGGCCCCGCCGCGAATCGCTCCGAACCAGCGCATCAATCCTCGGGCCATGGCGTTCCCCGTTCAGGCGCTGCGGCGCAGCCAGCGCCGGGCCTTTTCGATCTCGATGAAGGACTGGGGGCTTTCCGAGCCCCGGCTCGAGGCCTTGGCCATGGCCACTTGCAGCAGCATGGCGGTGGCCAGGGAATCGGACACGGCGTTGTGGCGCTGGATGTTCTCGATGCCGAACACCGCCAGCCAGTGGTCCAGCCCCACGTGCCCGTCGAGCATGTCCTTGTACAGTTCAGGCACCACCCAGGCCAGGTCGATCCATGCGTGGTCGGTCTTCACCCCCAGGTAGCGCACCATGGCCCGTTCGATCATGGTCTTGTCGAACAGGGCGTGGTAGGCGACCAGGGGCGACTTGCCCACGTAATCCAGGTAGGCCAGCAATGCCTCGGCGGGCTCGACCCCGCCCTGCTGGGCCTGGCCGCCGATGCCGTGGATGAGGATGTTGTCGGTGTCGCTCACCACGTCCTGGCGCAGGATCACCTCGAAGGCATCGGCCGGGTCGATCACCCCGTCCACCACCGCCACGGCGCCGATGGAAATGAGCCGGTCCTTACCCATGTTGAGGCCCGAGGCCTCCACGTCCACCACCACGTAGCGGCTGCGGTAGTGGGACAGGCCCATATCAGCCGCGGGCAGGGCCTGCCAGCGGGCCAGGCGCGCGGCCTGGTCCGGCGGCAGGATCACGGCCGGGGGGCGCTGGAAGAAGCGGGTCAGCCAGTTCATTGCCGCCTCCTCAGAGTTGGTAGTCCAGCTTCAAGCGCTGTTGCAGCTTGCGCGCCTGGCGGAAGGCTTCCTTGAGGATGCGCCGGTCCAGTTCGTGGAGCTTTTCCGGATCGATGCGGTTGTCGCCGGGCCGGCCCCCGTCGGTTTCCAGGTGCTGGTGGCGCAGCCGCAGCAGCTGGATGTAGTTGAAGGCCTCCACCGCCGCCGACACGTCGTCCTGGCTCTGGCCCAGCTTGGTGGCGGTCTGGCGCAGGCGCTGCACGGTGTTGGTGTTGTGCACCCCGGCCGCCAGGGAGTAGATGCGGGCCACGTCGATGAACAGGCGGGCGCCGTACTTCTTCAGGTCGATGGTGCCCGGGTAGTCCGCCTCCAGGTCGGTGACAAAATCCCGGATCTTGCCCAGGGGCGGCACCACCTGGAGGGCGTTGGCCGCCATCATGCGCAGGAAGGCGGGGTTGATCTGGGTCAGGCCGAACAGGGACATGCGCAGCCGGTCGGCCAGGTAGCCCTTGCCGTAGAGGGGGCGGAAATCGAAGAAGATGGTGGCGTTGAGCAGGGCCACCGGATGGGGCTTGCGCACCCAGTCGAAGAAGCGCTCCTGCCACTCCTCCAGGGTCAGGCACCACTCCGGGTTGCTGGCCATGATGTTGCCCTTGCAGCGCGGGAAGCCGCAGGCGTCCAGGTCGTCGTTCACGTCCCGGGCGAACTCCAGCAGGCGCAGCTGCAACTGCTCCCGGTCCATGGTGTCGGGGCAGATGTAGATGATCCCGTTGTCCTGGTCGGTGCAGAAAGTCTGCTCCTCGCGCCCTTCGGAGCCGAAGGACAGCCAGGCCCATTCGATGCCGTAAAGGTCGTGGCGTGCCAGGGCCAGCTCGATGATGCGCCGGGTCAGGGTATCGTTGAGGGCCGAAATGAACTGGGTCAGCTGCTCGGCGCCGACGCCCTGGGCAAGCATGTTCATGGCCAACTGGGCCACGTCCTCGCTGGCCTGCTTGAGGGTCGCCATGTCCGGCGCCTTCTCGATCGACTGGCGGATTTGGCGCAGGCCCACCCGTTGCAGGGTGAACAGGTCGCGCTCGGAAATCACGCCCTTGAGCCGTCCCTCCTCATCCACCCCGAGCACGTGGCGGATGCCGTGCATGGCCATGGCCAGTGCCGCGTCGTAGGCGGTGGCGGTCTGGCGCAGGGTGTGGGGATGGGGGGTCATCACCTGCTCGATGGCCGTCTCCAGCGCCAGGCCGGGCAGCACCACGCGCTTGAGCAGGTCGCTCTGGGTGAAGATGCCGATGGGCTTGTTCTGCTCGTCCACCACCACCATCGAGCCCAGGTGCTCCTCGGCCATGGCCTCCAGCACCTGGCGCAGGGTAACGCCGGCGCCGACGCTCACCGGCGGGCGCTTGAGCAGGTTGGCCAGGGAGGTGTTGAGGGTCTGCTGCTCCGCCGCCCGCTGGGCGAACTGGACCTGCAACTGCTTGCGCGACTGGTTGAGCAGGGAGGCGATGTACTGGGTGCAGAACAGGTTGAAGACCTGACTCATGCGCATCAGCGCGAAGAAATCGTCGGCGTCGAGCTGGTAGCAGAAGGTGTCTTCCAGGGCGGCGTAAAGATTGGTGGACGCCCGCTGGGCGGTCACCGCGCCGATGGGGAAGCACTCCCCCACGCCCAGGGTCAGGCTGGAATACTCGGTGACGTTCACCTCACCCACCTGGCTGGCACCGACCTTGCCGCGCTGGATGATGTAGAAGGTCTTGGGAGGGCCGGACTCCGGCGTGAGGATGCGGGTGTCCTTGGCGAAATAGCCGAGCTTGGCCCGCTCGGCGAGAAAGCGCAGGGCGTCTGGCTCCATGCGGTCGAACGGGGAATGCTGGCGCAGTGAATCCGCCGTCGCCTTCACCAGCATCTGGGTCGCGCTGTTGCTCATGGTCTGCTTATTCTCCCTTGTTCCATCCCCAGGCCGCCAGCATCGGGCGGCCGCCGCATGTCAAATGGATCGACTCATGGCTGCGGCAGAAAAGAATGAGGCCGACGCGTCTGCACGCGCCGGCCCGAATGGCGGTTTATTTGTAATGGTCCGCCCCGATCAGGGCTGCCGGACCCATCCCCCGGGTCCGGCAGTGTCTCCCCCTCGCTCCTCGGATCTGTTCTTGAAGCGTGTTATCAGCCGGCGGCTTGCTGGAGCTGCTCGAGGATGGCCGGGTTTTCCAGGGTGGAAACGTCCTGGGTGATTTCCTCGCCCTTGGCCAGGGAACGCAGCAGTCGGCGCATGATCTTGCCGGAACGGGTCTTGGGCAGGTTCTCGCCGAAGCGGATGTCCTTGGGCTTGGCGATGGGGCCGATTTCCTTGCCCACCCAGTCCTGCAGCTCCTTGATCACCTTCTTGGCCTCGTCGCCGGAGGGACGGGCACCCTTGAGCACCACGAAGGCGCAGATGGCCTCGCCGGTCAGATCGTCGGGACGGCCCACCACGGCGGCTTCGGCCACCAGGGGGTTGGAAACCAGGGCCGACTCGATCTCCATGGTGCCCATGCGGTGGCCGGAGACGTTCAGCACGTCGTCGATGCGGCCCATGATGGTGAAGTAGCCGTTCTTGGCATCGCGCACCGCACCGTCGCCGGCCAGGTACAGGGTGCCGCCCAGGTCTTCGGGGAAGTAGGACTTCTTGAAGCGCTCCGGATCGCCCCAGATGGTGCGGATCATGGAGGGCCAGGGCTTCTTGACCACCAGGAAGCCGCCCTTGCCCCATTCCACGTCGGCGCCGGTCTCATCGACGATGGCGGCCTGGATGCCGGGGAACGGCAGGGTGCAGGAACCGGGCACCAGCGGGGTGACGCCGGGCAGCGGAGTGATCATGTGGCCGCCAGTCTCGGTCTGCCAGAAGGTATCGACGATGGGGCAACGGCCGCCGCCCACGTTCTCGTAGTACCACATCCAGGCTTCCGGGTTGATCGGCTCGCCCACGGAACCCAGCAGGCGCAGGGAGGACAGGTCGTAGCTCTTGGGGGCCACGGCCGGGTTGGCCTCGGAAGCCTTGATCAGCGAGCGGATCGCGGTGGGAGCGGTGTAGAAGATGGAGACCTTGTGGTCCTGGATCATCTTCCAGAAACGGCCGGCGTCCGGGTAGGTTGGCACGCCCTCGAAGACGATCTCGGTGGCGCCGCAGGCCAGGGGGCCGTAGGTGATGTAGGTGTGGCCGGTGACCCAGCCGATGTCGGCGGTGCACCAGAAGACGTCGTTGGGCTTGACGTCGAAGGTCCACTTGGTGGTCAGCACCGCGTGCAGCAGGTAGCCGCCGGTGGAGTGCTGCACGCCCTTGGGCTTGCCGGTGGAGCCGGAGGTGTAGAGCAGGAACAGGGGATGCTCGGCATCGACCCACTCGGGCTCGCAGACCTCGGACTGGCCGTCGGCGATGTCGTGCCACCACACGTCGCGGCCGGCCTTCATGGTGCAGGGGCCGTCGGTGCGCTGATAGACGATCACGCTCTTGATCGCGCCCTTGCCGGCGACCAGATCGAGAGCCTCGTCCACCGCGGGCTTGAGGGGGATGGCCTTGCCGCCGCGGCACTGCTCGTTGGCGGTGATCACGGCCACGGCGCCGGCGTCGAGGATGCGCTCTTCCAGGGACTTGGCGGAGAAGCCGCCGAACACCACGGAGTGGGTGGCGCCGATGCGGGCGCAGGCCTGCATGGCCACCACGCCTTCGATGGACATGGGCAGGTAGATGATGACCCGGTCACCCTTCTTGATGCCCTGGGCCTTCAGCGCGTTGGCGAACTTGGCCACGCGGGAGAGCAGGTCCTTGTAGGTGACCTTGGTCACCTGGCCGCCATCGGCTTCGAAGATGATGGCGACCTTGTCGCCGTTGCCGGCCTCGACGTGCTTGTCGAGACAGTTGTAGGAGACGTTGAGCTTGCCGCCGGAGAACCACTTGTAGAAGGGGGCGTCGGACTCGTCCAGGGCCTGGGTGAAGGGCTCTTTCCAGACCACGTGTTCCTTGGCCAGGCGTGCCCAGTAGCCGGTGTAGTCACGGTCGGCCTCGGCGCACAGGGCCTGATAGGCCTCCATGCCGGAAACGGTGGCCTGCTTCACGAAAGCCTCGGAAGGGGCGAATACCCGGTTTTCCTGGAGGACGGATTCGATCTGGGACATGCTTCATCTCCTCTGTAATGGTCGTGTGTCGCGGATCGCCCCGCTTCGTCGGCATTCGCCAACCGCGGCGGCGCCGCGCACGGATTACTGCGGACTTCTAGCGCGGTGACGGCGATTTAACGCGCTACGCCTTACAGCCCCCTTACATTTTCGTGGTGCAGTGCGTCAATACGAAGCCGTATCCACCAAGCGTTTGCGGGGTCTTTGGTGCTAAACTTTTGCAGTTTTGTGGCGCCTGGCTCGCCCCTGGTTTCCGCCCTCCCCTTTTTACCCAGACGTCCTGATGAAACCCGCCATTCAAAAGCTCGAAAACTTCATCTTTTTCAGCCGCTGGTTGCAGGCCCCCCTCTACCTTGGCCTGATCGTCGCCCAGGGGATTTACGTCGTCCAATTCATGGTGGAACTCTCCCACCTGGTGGTCGACATCGGCCACCTGGACGAAACCAAGACCATGCTGGTGGTCCTCGGCCTGATCGACGTGGTGATGATCGCCAACCTGCTGATCATGGTCATCATCGGCGGTTACGAGACCTTCGTCTCCCGCCTCGACCTGGAAGGCCATCCGGACCAGCCGGAGTGGCTGTCCCACGTCAATGCCGGCGTGCTCAAGGTCAAGCTGGCCACCGCCCTGATCGGCATTTCCTCGATCCACCTGCTCAAGACCTTCATCAACGCCGCCCAGCTCGACGATCGGGTGATCATGTGGCAGGCCATCCTGCACGGCATGTTCCTCGTCTCCGCCTTCATGATGGCGCTGACCGACAAGGTGATGAACCAGACCTTGCTGATGCAGCACAAGGAGCACTGAGCGGCGCGGGCCGCCGGCCCCGCCGGCCACCCCTTGCCGCTTGCTGCCCGCACGATATTCACGCGACCTCCGCGCAATTTCCGCGACCTTTCCACCACGAGCCCAGCCATGACGACCATCCGCCAGGAAGACCTCATCCAGTCGATTGCCGACGCGTTCCAGTACATCAGCTTCTACCACCCCCTGGACTACATCAAGGCCCTGGGCGAAGCCTACGAGCGCGAGGAATCCCCCGCGGCCAAGGACGCCATCGCCCAGATTCTGACCAACTCCCGCATGGCCGCCGAAGGCCACCGCCCCATCTGCCAGGACACCGGCATCGGTATGGTCTTCCTCAAGGTCGGCATGAACGTCCGTTGGGACGACGCCACCATGAGCCTGCAGGAAATGGTCGATGAAGGCGTCCGCCGCGCCTACGCCAACCCGGACAACCCCCTGCGCGCCTCCGTGCTGGCCGACCCGGCCGGCGCCCGCAAGAACACCAAGGACAACACTCCGGCCGTGGTGCACTTCGAGATCGTCCCGGGCGACCACGTGGAAGTGATCTGCGCCGCCAAGGGCGGCGGCTCCGAAGCCAAGTCCAAGTTCGCCATGCTCAACCCCTCCGACGACCTGGTGGACTGGGTCCTCAAGAAGATCCCCGAAATGGGCGCCGGCTGGTGTCCTCCCGGCATCATCGGCATCGGCATCGGCGGCACCCCCGAGAAGGCCATGCTGCTGGCCAAGGAATCCATCATGGCCCCGGTGGACATCCATGACCTGCAGGACAAGGCCAAGAGCGGCGCCAAGCTGACCCGGGCCGAAGAGCTGCGTCTGGAACTGTACGAAAAGGTGAATGCCCTGGGCGTCGGCGCCCAAGGCCTGGGTGGCCTGACCACCGTGCTCGACGTGAAGGTGCTGGACTACCCCTGCCACGCTGCCAACCTGCCCGTAGCCCTGGTGCCCAACTGTGCCGCCACCCGCCACTGCCACTTCCACCTGGACGGTTCCGGCCCCGCCAAGATCGAGCCGCCCAAGCTGGAAGACTGGCCCGCCGTGACCTGGACCCCGGACCTGAAGGCCGCCACCCAGGTCAATCTGGACACCCTGACCAAGGAAGAAGTCGCTTCCTGGAAGCCTGGCCAGAAGCTGCTGCTCAACGGCAAGATGCTGACCGGCCGCGATGCCGCCCACAAGCGCATCCAGGACATGCTGGCCAAGGGCGAGAAGCTGCCGGTGGACTTCACCAACCGGGTCATCTACTACGTGGGCCCCGTGGACCCGGTGCGTGACGAAGTGGTCGGACCCGCCGGCCCCACCACCGCCACCCGCATGGACAAGTTCACCCGCATGATGCTGGAGAAGACCGGCCTCATCTCCATGATCGGCAAGTCCGAGCGCGGCCCCGTCGCCATCGAGGCCATCAAGGACAACAAGTCCGCCTACCTGATGGCCGTGGGCGGTGCCGCCTACCTGGTGGCCAAGGCCATCAAGAGCGCCAAGGTGGTGGGCTTCGCCGACCTGGGCATGGAAGCCATCTACGAGTTCGACGTGCAGAACATGCCCGTCACCGTGGCCGTGGATTCCTCCGGCACCAGCGTGCACAACACCGGCCCGAAGGAATGGCAGGCCAAGATCGGCAAGATCCCGGTCACCGTCGCCTAAATCCTGGCAATCCTGGCCCGCCTGGTATTTCCCAGGCCGTCAGCAAGAAGCCGGCTCCGTGCCGGCTTCTTTTTTATCTGGAGCCCCCATGACCATCCAACGCCACGGCGTCACCCGCCGCTACGCCGACAGCACCGCCTTCGCCGGCACCGCCTACCTGGTGGAAGTGCCCCAGTCCCTGGAGGCCGACGCCGCCACCCAGACCGGCGAAATCCTTACCAGCCTCGACCGCCTGCTCGCCCAGGCCGGCTCCAGCAAGGAGCGCCTGCTGCTGGTCACCATCTACTTGGCCGACATGGCCGACTACGACGCCATGAACGCGGTGTGGGACGCCTGGGTGCCCGAAGGCCACGCCCCGGCCCGGGCCTGCGTCCAGGCCCGGCTGGCCAATCCGGGCTACAAGGTGGAGATGGTGGTGATCGCCGCCCAGGGGTGAGCATCGCCAGGGACCGCGAGGGGGAGAAACCGAAACCCCGCGCCAGTAGGGCATCTCCACGATGCCCAAATGAAACCCCGCGTCCCTATTGGCTTTCCGGCCACCCACTTTCAAACCCGGCGCCCCGCCTGGTGCTCCGGCACGGGTATAAAAAAACCGGCCTGCCACCTTGCGGTAGCAGGCCGGTTTTTCCTTGGGGGCCGGAGTAGCGGAATAGCGGACTGCTCCACCACTCCGGCCCGTCAGGAGCAAACGACCAAGACCAAGGGCGGTCAGCCCGCCAGCAGCTGCTTGATCTGCTCCAGGGCGGTCGGGTCCTCGATGGTGGTCATGTCGCCAGCGTCGCGGCCTTCGGCCAGGGCTTGCAGGGAGCGGCGCAGCAGCTTGCCGGAACGGGTCTTGGGCAGGCCGGTGACGAAGTGCACCCGGCTGGGGCGGGCGATGGCGCCGAGGCTTTCGTCCACCTTGGCCATCACTTCCTTCTCCAGCTGCTGGCGCTGCTCGGCGGTGGCGATGCGGCTGGCGTCCTTGACCACGGCGAAGGCCATCGGCATCTGGCCCTTGAGGGCGTCGTTGACGCCCACCACCGCCACTTCGGCGATGGCGGAGTGGCCTTGCACGGCCTCCTCGATCTCCCGGGTGCCGAGGCGGTGGCCGGCCACGTTGATCACGTCGTCGGTACGGCCGAGGATGAAGTGGTAGCCCTCGTCGTCCTTGATGCCCCAGTCGAAGGAGGAATAGACCTGGGGTTCGGTGAACAGGCTGAAGTAGGTCTTGACGAAGCGGTCGTCGTCGCCCCACACGGTGGACAGGCAGCCGGGCGGCAGGGGCGGGACGATGCCGACGATGCCTTTTTCGTTGGCGTCGCAGATCGAACCGTCCTCGCGGAAGATCTTCAGGTTGTAGCCATAGACCGGGAAGCTGGGGGAGCCGAACTTGAGCTTGGTCTTTTCCACGCCGGGCACGGAGGACAGGATCGGCCAGCCGGTTTCGGTCTGCCAGTAGTTGTCGATCACCGGAATCTTCAACTCGCCCATGATCCACTCGTGGGTCGGCTGGTCCAGGGGCTCGCCGGCCAGGAACAGGTGCTTCAAGCTGGAAAGGTCGTACTTGTGCATGTACGCCGGGTCCTGCTTCTTCAGGACGCGGGCCGCCGTGGGAGCGGAGAACATCACGTTGACCTTGTACTTCTCGACGATCTGCCACCAGATGCCGGCGTCCGGGCGCAGCGGGGTGCCCTCGTACATGATGGTGGCCATGCCGGCGAGTAGCGGGCCGTAGATGATGTAGGAGTGGCCCACCACCCAGCCGATGTCGGAGGTGGAGAACATGGTCTCGCCCTCGCCGCCGCAGTAGATGTGCTTCATGGTGGAGGCCAGGGCCACGGCGTAACCGCCGGTGTCGCGCTGCACGCCCTTGGGCTTGCCGGTGGTGCCGGAGGTATACAGGATGTAGGACGGCTCGGAGGATTCCAGCCAGATCACGGGCACCTGGGCGTCCATGTACTGGGCACGCAGTTCGGCGTAATCCACGTCGCGGCCGGCCACCTTGGGGAAGCCCTTGTCCAGGCCGCGGTCCACGATCAGCACTTTTTGCGGCGGGGTCTGGGCCAGGGCGCAGGCCTCGTCCACCAGATGCTTGTAGGGCACGGCCTTGCCGCCGCGCATGCCGGCGTCGGCGGTGACCATCAGCTTGGGCTGGGCGTCGTCGATGCGGGTGGCCAGGGAGCCGGAGGCAAAACCGCCGAACACCACCGAGTGGATGGCGCCGATGCGGGCACAGGCGAGCATGGCGAAGCAGGCCTCGGCGATCATCGGCATGTAGATCAGCACCCGGTCGCCCTTGGTCACGCCCAGGCTCTGGTAGATGGCGGCCATGCGCTCCACCTCGCGCTGCAGCTCGGCGAAGGTGTAGACCGTCTCGGTGTCGGTCTCGGTGGAGATGAAGATCAGCGCCCGGTCGTTGGGGCGCTTGGCGGCGTGACGATCCACCGCGTTGTAGCAGAGGTTGGTTTCGCCGCCGACGAACCACTTGGCGAACGGCGGACGGGAGAAGTCGCAGGCTTGCTCGAACGGCTTGTGCCAGTCGATCAGCTTGGCCTGCTCGCCCCAGAAGGCGTCGGGCTGGTCGATCGACTGCTGGTAGAACTCCTGGTAACTCGTACTGCTGGACATGGATCTTCTCCCTCGGTGATTCGGTTCTTTTGTGAAGTCGCTATCCCGGTCCGGCAGTACGCATTCGTCAGCCGGTTTGTCCGGGATGATGCTGGTTGAGTTGGCGTTCCAGCTCGTCCACTGGAAGCTGCCATTGTAATTCATAATTCAAAAACCGAAGCAGAGGCAGCAGGCGCCGGGCCACGTCCTGGCTGCTGCCGCGCACCATGTCGCCCCGGCCGGCTTCCAGCAGGGCCAGGGCCCGTTCCAGGGTGATGGCGTCGGGGCGGCGCCCCTCGGCCTCGCAGCCCACCACCCGGTTGCCGCCGGCGGCGATGGCCTCGCCCATGCGCTCCCCGGCCAGGGCCAGCAGATGATTGGCGGCGGCGGAACGGTCGTCACAGTTGTTGGCGATGCCGATGCTCACCGACAGATCCACCCGCTGACCGTGGAAGGCCACGTGGGCGGTTTCCACCGCTTCTTTGAGGCGCAGGGCGAAGGAGCGGCACGAGGCCCCCGGGGTGCCCGGCGAGACGATGGCGAACTGGGCCGTGCCGAAATGCCCCAGGCTGTCCTCGCGGCGGATCTTGCTGGCCAGCAGGCGGCCGAACTGGGCCACCAGCTGCTCCACCACCGAGGCGCCGTATTGTTCGGTGAGTGCCGCCAGCCGGTCGAAGCCGATCATCAGCAGCGACACCTCGCCCCCCTTGCGCTGGGCCAGGGAGCAGGCCTGGTCGGCCTGGTTTTCCAGGTAGCGGCGGGTGAACAGGCCGGTCAGGGGATTCTTCACCGCATCGTCCCGCACCGCGTCCAGGGCCTCTTCGGCCTGGGCCAGGCGGATCTGGGCGTCGAGACGGGTGAGCAGTTCGGCGGTGCCCACGCCCTTGGAGATGAAGTCCGAGGCGCCGCCGGCCTGGGCCCGGTTGCAGGCGTCGTCGTCGTCCTCGCCGGAAATCATGATCACCGGCAGGCGGCGGATGCGGCCAATTTTGGACTGGCGGATGCGCTCCAGCAGGCCGAAACCGTCGAGCACCGGCATCGACAGGTCCGAGATCACCGCCTGGATGGTCGGGTCGAGCACCAGGGTCTGCCAACCTGCCTCCCCGTCTTCCTCCTCCCGAACCTCGTAGCGGCTCTTGATGTGGCGGATCAGGGAAGCCCGGACGATGCGCGAATCGTCGACGATCAGGACCTTGGGCGGCACCACCGCGTCGTTCATGGTCACCCTTCCAGGGACGGGTTCACCGCCACCACCGTGCGGCCCTTGACCTGGCCGGCGATGAAGGCGTCGAAGGCCGCCGGCAGGTCATCCAGGGCCACCGTCCGGGTCACTTCGTCCAGATGCCGGGGCTTCAGGTCGCCGGCCAGCCGGTCCCAGATGCGCTGACGGATGGGGAAGCCGATGTAGCCTGAATCGACGCCGAGCAGGCTGACGCCGCGCAGAATGAAGGGGGCCACGGTGGTCGGCAGGTTCATGCTGGCGGCCAAGCCGATGGAGGCCACGGTGCCGGCCTGCTGCATGGTGGAGAGAATCCAGGCAAGCACCTCGCCGCCCAGGTTGTCCACCGCCCCGGCCCAGCGGGCGTTGTCCAGGGGGCGGATCTTGGCCAGGTCTAGGTCGCCGCGCAGCAGGACGTCCTTGGCACCCAGGGATTTCAGGTAAGCCTCTTCCTGGGGCTTGCCGGTCAGGGCGGTGACCGCGTAGCCCAGGCCGGCCAGCATGTCCACCGCCAGGCTGCCCACCCCGCCGGTGGCGCCGGTGACGATCACCGGCCCCTTGTCCGGGGTCAGGCCGTTGTCTTCCATGCGCTGGACGCCCAGGGCGGCGGTGAAGCCGGCGGTGCCCAGGGCCATGGCCCGCTTCAGGTCCATGCCGGCAGGCAACCGGACCACCCAGTCGGCCGGCACCCGGGCGAACTCGGCGTAGCCGCCGTGGTGCGCCACGCCGATGTCGAAGCTGGTGGCGATCACCTTGTCGCCCGGTTCGAAGCGCGGATCGGTGCTGGCCTCCACCACGCCGGACAGGTCGATGCCGCCCACGCAGGGAAAGCGGCGGATGATCTTGCCCTTGCCGGTGGCCGCCAGGGCGTCCTTGTAGTTGACGCTCGAATAGGCGACCCGGATGGTCACCTCGCCCGGGTCCAGGTCGGCCTCGGTCAGGGTGGTGAGCCCGCTGACCACGGCCTTCTTGCCCGCAACGTCCCGCTCCTCGATCAACAACGCCTTGAATGCCTGCACGGTAGCTCCTGGAATCGTCATGAGCCGGACCCAGGCGCATTGCGGGCCGGACCGGCGGTTGTCTGGAAGCCCCGATTATAGCCAGCCCGGACGCCCCTGCCCCGGTCCGGCGGCGATCCGGCCGCATGTTCATCGGAAATGGCACAGATGACGGCAAAATTCCCTATCGCTTCAAAGGCTTTACAAGAGACTGATTCTCAAATAAAGTCCGGACCCATGCGCAAAAAAACCCTCAAATTCCTGACGGCCTTGGCTGCGGCGATTCTCGTCTCCGCCCCCTTCTCCGTCTCGGCAGATGAGCTCAAAGGCGACGAACAGAGCTTCTTCCAACGCTATTCCAGCGGCGTTCAGGAACTGATCATCAAGGGGCTGGAATTCGTCGGCGTCCCCTACCGGCGCGGCGGTACCAACCCCGACGTGGGCATGGACTGCTCCGGCTTCGTCCAGCGCGTTTTCTCCGAATCCATCGGCATCAGCCTGCCCCGCACCGCCCGCGAGATGAGCGACGTGGGCGAGCAGATTTCCAAGACCGAACTCAAGCCAGGCGACCTGGTGTTCTTCAACACCATGCGCCGCGCCTTCTCCCACGTGGGCATCTACCTGGGCAACAACCAGTTCGTCCACGCCCCCCGTCCCGGCGGCGAAATCCGCGTCGAGGATATGCGCCAGGCCTATTGGACCCAGCGCTACGACGGTGCCCGGCGGATCACCGAGAAGTAAAGCGATCCAGGTTCAAACCGATCGTCCCGCAGAAAACCGGCCCCTGGCCGGTTTTTTCGTTTCCGGGCCGGCGATTGCCGATTGAGCATCTCCCCACGTCGTTAACAAGAAATCTTCTCATTTACATTTCTTTACAGGCTGACTAGAATCTGCCGGGACGATTCCTGCACACGGCCCTGTGCCACCGCGGCCTGTTGCCCGCCCCGCCCGGGCCAAGCCATCCCCCCGGGAATCGCTCATCCAGACGCCCACCGGAGCCCGCCCGATGAAGAAACCGCACGAGAAGAAGACCCCGTTCGCCCGCCCCCTGGGCACCCTGATCCTGGCCCTGGCCGGCGCCGGGTTCTCCGCCACCCTGGCCCAGGCCGCCGAGGAAAAGGTGCTCAACCTCTACTCCGCCCGCCACTACCAGACCGACGAAAAGCTCTACGAGAACTTCACCAAGCAGACCGGCATCAAGATCAACCGCATCGAGGCCAAGGAAGACGAGCTGCTCGAACGCATCAAGAACGAGGGCGCCAACAGCCCGGCCGACGTGTTCCTCACCGTGGACGCGGCCCGCCTAGCGGTGGCCCACGAACTGGGCCTGTTTGCCCCGGTCAAGTCGAAGCTGCTCGAATCCCGCATCCCGGCCAACCTGCGCACCGACGACTGGTTCTCGTTTTCCACCCGGGCCCGGGTGATCGTCTACAACAAGGCCGCGGTCAAGGCCGCCGACGTGCAGAATTACGAAGACCTGGCCGATCCCAAGCTCAAGGGCAAGTTCTGCTCCCGCTCCGGCTCCCACCCCTACAACCTGTCCCTGATGTCGGCGATCATCGCCCATCAGGGCGAGGCCAAGGCCGAGCAGTGGGCCCGGGGCCTGGTGGCCAACTTCGCCCGTGCCCCCAAGGGCGGCGACACCGACCAGATCAAGGCCGTGGCCGCCGGCGAATGCGGCGTGACCATCTCCAACACCTACTACGTGGCCCGCATCATGCGGTCCGACAAGCCCGAGGACAAAAAGACCATGGAGGCCGTGGGCGTGATCTGGCCCAACCAGAAGTCCTACGGCACCCACATCAACGTTTCCGGCGGCGGCATGCTCAAGACCGCCCCGCACAAGGAAGCGGCGGTGAAGTTCCTCGAATACCTGGCCTCCGACGACGCCCAGCGCTACTTCGCCGACGGCAACAACGAGTGGCCGGTGGTGGCCGGGCTCAAGTTCGCCAACCCGGCCCTGGACAGCCTCGGCAAGTTCAAGGCCGACGCCCTGCCGGTGGGCTCCCTGGCCATGTACCGGACCAAGGCCCAGGTGGTCTTCGACCGGGCCGGCTTCCGCTAAGTCCTGGCCGGGCACAACGCTCTGCCACCGGCCCCGGCCCGTGGCGGAGCCGTACCAACGCAAACGCCCCGCAGTCGCGGGGCGTTGTCGTTTGCGGCGCCAACCGGACGCGCCAATTACCAGGTTCCGGCAGTGCCGCAGCCGCAGATGTTTGCCGGCAATCGGGCGGGGGACAGCAAGCCGCGGCCGGGCAATTCATTAATAAAATTAATACAACCGCTCAACCAAAAACCCAAGGTCCGCGCCAGTTCTTGAGTTTCATCAGACAAGCCTTCGAATACATGAAGAAAATTAATGTATCGAGGGCTGTCCTCTGTCATTCCGCTGATGCCACCCGCACCAGGGCCGGGTCGGCCGCCCGTTCGAGCAGCGCCCGTACCCGCCCCTGCCACAGGGCGCGAAAATCGGCCTGCATGGCCTCGTCGGCCTCCCCCGTCAGGCAGGCCCCCATCAGGGCGCCCGTTTCCGGGTTCGCCGGCACCAGGCCCAGGTCCAGGACCACATCCACCGCCGCCCCCGTGGCCAGCCGCGTCAATCGGACGTCTCCCGGCACCCCGCGCCCGAAGCCAAGCAGGTTGCGGCGGTTGAAGCGCCCCGCCAGGCCGCGGAAGCCCGAATCCTCGGTGGCGCCGGTGACCAGAGTGAACACGCTGGCGGTGACCCCGGTCACCCCCTCGTCGCGCCGCCCGGGAAGCTCCACCAGGATGCCGCCCCGCTCCGGCAGGCCCTCCGGGTAGAGGGCCGCCAGACCGCGGCAGGCCATCAGCCAGGCCCCAGCCACGGTGGGGCAGGAATGGCCGGCCAGGCGCACCGCGTCGGTGTAGGCGTAGGTGAGCACGCCCTCCTCCGCCGCGCCTAGGAAGTCGGCCAGGGGATCGCGCACCGTCAGGGTCGGGGCAAAGGCAAAAAAGTCGGGCATGGGCACGGCCGGGCTCCTTCAGGCAGGCACCGGCCGGCGCGCGGGGCGCCACGGGGCCGGCGAAAAGCAGGTGGGGACAAGGGAGCGGGCAGTGTGGCGGCCCCGGCCCGCCACGGCTTTGGCCTGGGTTAAATCCACGGAGCGGCGCCTGGATTCCGGATTTCGCCGAACGCCGGGAATCCACCAGCAGCAGGGACGCGGGAAAAACGCTAGAAAGGAAGGCCGCCCACCGCCCCATAGGCCGGAAGGCCCCAGTGGCTCCGGCCCCGCGACCGCGCCCTCACCCCCTGCGACTGCGGGCGATCTGGCGCGACAGGGCGATCAGGGGCAGCAGCCCCACGGCAACGATGGCCAGGGACGGCAGGGCCGCCTCGGCCAGGCGCTCGTCGGCGGCCAGGGTGTAGGTCTGGGTGGCCAGGGTGTCGAAGTTGAAGGGCCGCATCACCAGGGTGGCGGGCAGTTCCTTCATCACGTCCACGAACACCAGCAGGGCGGCGGTGAGCAGACTGCCGCGTAGCAGCGGCGCATGGACCCGGGCCAGGATGCGCCCCTGGGTCAGACCCAGGCTACGCGCCGCCTCGTCCATGTGCGGGGTGATCTTGCCCAGGCTGGCCTCCACGGTCTGTAAGGCGATGGCGAGGAAACGCACCAGGTAGGCATAGACCAGGGCGCTGATGCCGCCGGTGATGAGCAACCCGGGATTGCTGCCGAACCAGGCCAGCCACTGGCCCGCCAGCCAGTTGTCGAGGCGCGTCACCGGGATCAGCACCCCCACCGCGATCACCGAGCCAGGCACGGCGTAGCCCAGCCCCACCAGCCGGTTCAGCACCCGGGCCGCCGGACGCTTGGCCAGCCGCGCCCCGTAGGCCAGCAGCAGGGCCAGCAACACCGCCGCCAGGGCGGTGAGGGTCGCCAGGGTGGCACTGTTGCGCGCCAGCAGGGCGAAGCGCTGCCAGCCCAGGCCTTCCTCGCTATCGCCCAAGGCCAGCCGCACCAACAGCAGGGCGGGCAGGACGAAACCGGCCAAGAGCGGCAGGGTGCAGCCCAGGGTCGCCAGCCAGCCCGTGGCCCCGGTGAGGCGGCTGCGCGCCGGGCCGCGCCGCTGACTGCCGCCGCCGAAGCGGGCGCGCCCCCGGGAGGAGCGCTCCAGTACCAGCAGCAGGGCGACAAAGCCGAGCAGGCAGGCCGCCAGCTGGGCGGCGGCCACCCGGTCCCCCAGGGAGAACCAGGCCCGGTAGATGCCGGTGGTGAAAGTCTGCACGGCGAAGTAGGCCACCGTGCCGTAGTCGGCCAAGGTCTCCATCAGCGCCAGGGCCACCCCGGCGGCCACCGCCGGCCGGGCCAGGGGCAGGGAGATGCGCAGGAAACTGGCCCAGGGCGACAGGCCGAGCATCCGTCCAGCCTCCAGCAGCCCGCCGCTGCGCTCCAGGAAGGCGGTGCGGGCGAGCAGGTACACATAGGCGTAGAGCACCGCCACGAACATGGCGATGGCCCCGCCCAGGCTGCGCACCTCGGGGAACCAGTAGTCGCCGCGCTGCCAGGCGAAGGTCTCGCGCAGGGCCGTCTGCAAGGGCCCGACGAATTGCAGGAAGTCGGTATAGACATAGGCCAGCACGTAGGCCGGCATGGCCAGGGGCAGCACCAGGGCCCATTCGAAGAAGCGCCGCCCGGGGAACTCGTGCATGGTGGTCAGCCAGGCCGCCCCCACCCCCACGGCCGCCGTGCCCGCCCCCACCCCCAGGCACAGCCAGACGGTGTTGAGCAGGTATTCGGGCAGCACGGTGCCGGCCAGGTGGCTCCAGGTACCGCTGGTGCCGCCCTGGGCCAGGTTGGCCAGGACGCTGGCCACCGGCAGGCCGACCAGGGCCGCCACCGCCAGGGCCAGGACGAGCAGAGGGGAAAAGGCGCGGCGGAGGCGAAAAGGGGAACGGAACGGGTGGCGGAGGGAAGTCACGGAAATCGCCGAAAGGCGCGCGGGATGGACTGAACGAGCTGAACGGGGAAGGCGGCGTTTTTTTGCCCATTATAATGGGCGAGATGAGAATGCTTCTCCCCAAACCCGCCGCCGCCCCCGGGCGCAACGCCCGCCGCTGACCCCTGCCGTGCCCATGGCTCACCTCGAACTCCGCAACGTCGTCCAGCGCTATGCCACCCCGGACGGCTTCCACACCGTGGTCGATGGCATCAGCCTGACCGTTTCCCCCGGCGCCATCGGCTGTCTGCTCGGCCCCTCGGGCTGCGGCAAGACCACCCTGCTGCGCTGCATCGCCGGCTTCGAGGAGATCGCCGCCGGCGAAATCCGCCTGGCCGGCGAGACGGTTTCCTCCCCCGGCGCCCACCTGGCTCCGGAAAAACGTCGCATCGGCATGGTGTTCCAGGACTACGCCCTCTTCCCCCACCTCACTGTGGCCGCCAACGTGGCCTTCGGCCTGGGCCACCTGCCCCGGGGCGAACGCGCCCCCCGGGTGGAGGAGATGCTGCGGCTGGTGGGCCTCACCGGCCAGGGGGCAAAGTATCCCCACGAGCTTTCCGGCGGCCAGCAGCAGCGCGTCGCCCTGGCCCGGGCCCTGGCCCCCAGGCCCCGCCTGGTGCTGCTCGACGAGCCCTTTTCCAACCTGGATACGGAACTGCGCGAGCGCCTCTCCCTGGAAGTGCGCGACATCCTCAAGCAGAGCGGCACCACCGCCATCCTGGTCACCCACGACCAGCACGAAGCCTTTGCCATGGCCGACGAGGTAGGGGTGATGCACGGCGGCCGGCTGCAACAGTGGGACACCCCCTACAACCTCTACCACCGGCCGGCCAATCGCTTCGTCGCCGACTTCGTCGGCCAGGGCGCCTTCATCCCCGGGCGGGTGGTGAGCCCCACCGAAGTGACGGTGGAACTGGGCCGGCTCGAATCGGCGGTGCCCCTGGAGTGCGGCGCCGCCAACCCCGCCGGCCAGTCCTGCGCCACCTGCCCCAAGGCCGAATCGGGCTGCCACGTGGACGTGCTGCTGCGCCCCGACGACGTGGTGCACGACGACCTGAGCCCGATCACCGCCGCCGTCGAGCACAAAGCCTTCCGCGGCGCCCAGATCCTCTACACCCTGCGCCTGGACAGCGGCGCCCGGGTGCTCGCCCTGGTGCCCTCGCACCACAACCACGCCCTGGGCGAGAAGATCGGCATCCGCCTCGACGTGGACCACGTGGTGACCTTCCAGGCGCCGGCCACGGCCGCAATCTCCCCGACCACCGCTGCCTCCGCCGCGCCATGATCCCCTGGCTGCGCCCCGGCGCCGCACCCCGCTTCCCCCCCACCGGCCTGGCCCTGGACGAGCCCAACGGGCTCCTGGCCGCCGGCGGGGAGCTGTCCGCCGCCTGGCTGCTGGCCGCCTACCGGCGCGGCATCTTCCCCTGGTACGGGAACGACCAGCCGATCCTGTGGTGGTCACCGGACCCGCGCATGGTGCTGTTTCCCGGCGAATTCAAGCTTTCCCGCTCCCTGGCCCGGCGACTGCGCCAGGGGCGCCTGGCCAGCGGCCCCTACCAGGTGCGCCTGGACACGGCCTTCGCCGAGGTCATGGCCGCCTGCGCCGACATGCCCCGGCCGGGCCAGGACGGCACCTGGATCGTGCCGGCCATCCACCGGGCCTATGGCGAGCTTCATGAACTGGGCCGCGCCCATTCGGTCGAAGTCTGGGTGGAGGAACGGTTGGTGGGTGGGCTGTACGGCGTAGCCATCGGGCGCATGTTCTATGGCGAGTCGATGTTTTCCCGGGAGAGCGATGCTTCCAAGGTGGCCCTGGCCCATCTCGTCCGTTTCCTCCACAGCCACCGTTTCGGGCTGATCGACTGCCAGATGCGCACCCCCCACCTGGCCTCCCTGGGGGCCCGGGAAATCCCCCGGGGCGAGTTCGAGGCATGGCTGGCCGAACTGACCGGAGCGCCCGAGGCGTATCCTGACGGACTCTGGCCCGCCGACGGGGCCCGACTTCCGCCGCAATCACCCTGGCAAGACTGACGACTGACCATGGCGCTGCTCGACGATTCCGAATTGCCCTTCTCGCTGCTGCAGTTCTACGCGACGTCGCCCTATCCCTGCAGCTATCTGGCGGACCGCACCGCCCGCTCCCAGGTCGCCACCCCCACCCACCTGATCACCACCGAGGTCTACAGCTCCCTGGTGCGACGCGGCTTCCGCCGCAGCGGCGTGTTCACCTACCGCCCCTGGTGCGACCACTGCCGGGCCTGCGTGCCGGTGCGCCTGCCGGTGGAGCGCTTCGTCCCCGACCGTTCCCAGCGCCGCGCCCTGCGCCGCAACGGCCACCTGGCCGTGCGCGAACTGCCCCTGGGCTTCTACGACGCCCACTACGACCTCTACAACCGCTACCAGGCGGCCCGCCACCCGGGGGGCGGCATGGACCAGGACAGCCAGGAGCAGTACGCCCACTTCCTGCTGCAAAGCCGGGTGGACACCCGGCTGGTGGAATTTTCCGACGCCGGCCGGGTGGTCATGGTCAGCGTCATCGACGTGCTCACCGACGGCCTGTCGTCGGTCTACACCTTCTTCGACCCGGACCTGACCCAGGCCAGCCTGGGCACCTACAACATCGTCTGGCAGGCCAGCCAGTGCCTGGCCAACCACCTGCCCTACCTGTACCTGGGCTACTGGATCCGAGAGAGCCCGAAGATGGCCTACAAATCCCGCTTCCGCCCCCTGGAGGGGCTGGTGGACGGCGAGTGGCGGGCGCTGACCGAGGCCGACCTGCAAGGCCCCGTCCCCGGCTGACACGGGCAAACCGACTCAGCCAAACCCCGCGCCAGTGGCCGATCTCCAGAGGGTCATTGCGCAGAACCAGCATCGGCGCGCCATCCCGCGATGGCATCGTCGAGGTCCGCGCCCTGCCTGGGGTCCGGGCCGATGGTCGGCCGGCTCCCGGGGCTGGGGTAAAATGGCGGGATGCTCTATACCCTGCTCCGCTCCGCCCTCTTCTCCTTCGACCCCGAGACCGCCCACCACCTGGGCCTCTCCGGGATGAACTTCACCGCCGCCTGCGGTCTCTCCCGCCTGCTGGCCCCCGCCATTCCCGCCCACCCGGTCGAGGTGATGGGCCTGACCTTCCCCAACCCGGTGGGCCTGGCCGCCGGCCTGGACAAGAACGGCGAGTACATCGACGGCCTGGCCGCCATGGGCTTCGGCGCCATCGAGATCGGCACCGTCACCCCCCGCGCCCAGCCGGGCAACCCCAAGCCCCGCCTGTTCCGCCTGCCCGAGGCCCAAGCCATCATCAACCGCATGGGCTTCAACAACCACGGGGTGGACGGCCTGCTCGCCAACGTGGCCAGGTCCCGCTTCGCCCAGAGCGGCGGGGTGCTCGGCATCAACATCGGCAAGAATTTCGACACCCCCATCGACAAGGCCGCCGACGACTACCTGACCTGCCTGAACAAGGTTTACAGCGTATCGAGCTACGTCACGGTCAACATCTCCAGCCCCAACACCAAGAACCTGCGCGAGCTGCAACGGGACGATGCCCTGGATGACCTGCTCGGCCAGCTCAAGGCGGCCCAGACCCGCCTGGCCGACCAGCACGGCCGCTACGTGCCTCTGGCGCTGAAGATCGCCCCGGACCTGGAGCCGGCCCAGATCGTGGCCATCGCCGACGCCCTGAAGCGCCACCGCATCGACGGGGTGATCGCCACCAACACCACCATCGGCCGCGAAGGGGTCGAGGGCCTGGCCCACGCCCAGGAGGCCGGCGGCCTGTCCGGCGCGCCGGTGCGCCTCAAGTCCGACGCCGTGGTGCGCGCCCTGGCCGAAGCCCTGGCCGGCGAAGTGCCGATCATCGGCGTGGGCGGCATCCTCAACGGCCTGGACGCACGCAAGAAGGCCGAGGCCGGCGCCAGCATGGTCCAGCTGTACACCGGCTTCATCTACCGGGGCCCGGATCTGATCCGAGAAGCCGCCACCGAACTGGCCAAGGTCCTGCCGCGCAAGGGCTGACGCCGGCCGTTCCGGGGCCGGCCGGCCCCGGAAAACATCCTCACCGGCGCAGGGGAAAGCTTGGATTTCACGGGCTTTCCCGGTCTCTCTGACCGTATCCTGTCCAAAAATACCTCATCCACCCCGACGGCATGGTTGAAGCCCGGCCCGGGGAAGCCGATAATCCGGGCCAGCCAATGCAGTTCACACAGCCATTCGAGCCAATGCACTTCTTGCTATGAGCCATTACCTGTTCGTGGTCGTCGGCGCGGTGCTGGTCAACAACGTCGTGCTGGTGAAAATCCTCGGGCTCTGCCCGTTCATGGGCGTTTCCAAGAAACTGGAGACCGCCCTCGGCATGGGCGCCGCCACCACTTTCGTGCTCACCGTAGCCACCGGCGCGTCGTACATCATCGACCATTTCCTGCTGCTGCCCTTCGGCCTGGAATACCTGCGCACCCTGTCGTTCATCGTCACCATCGCCGCCATCGTCCAGCTCACCGAGATGGCGATCCAGAAGTCCTCGCCGGTGCTGCACCAGACCCTGGGCATCTACCTGCCGCTGATCACCACCAATTGCGCCGTCCTCGGCGTACCCCTGCTCAACGTCACCAACCGCCACGATTTCGTCGAATCCCTGCTGTTCGGCGCCGGCTCGGCGGTGGGCTTTTCTCTGGTGCTGATCCTGTTCGCCGGCATCCGCGAACGGATCGAGGGCGCCGACGTGCCGGCCTACTTCAAGGGCACCGCCATCGCCATGGTCACCGCCGGGCTGATGAGCCTGGCCTTCATGGGCTTCTCCGGCCTGGACAGGTACCAGTGATGCTGTCCGCCATCGCCGTCATGGCCCTGGGCGCCCTGGTTCTGGGCGCCGCCCTGGGATACGCCTCGATCCGCTTCAAGGTCGAGGGCGATCCCCTGGTGGACAAGATCGACGCCTGCCTGCCCCAGACCCAATGCGGCCAGTGCGGCTTCGCCGGCTGCCACCCCTACGCCGAGGCCATCGCCAAGGGCGAGGCCGACATCAACCAGTGCCCCCCCGGTGGCGAAGAAGGCATCCGCCGCCTGGCCGACCTGCTCGGCCGCGAATTCAAGCCCCTGTCCGCCGACCACGGGGTGGAAAAACCCAAGGCCGTGGCCCTGATCGACGAGCAGACCTGCATCGGCTGCACCCTGTGCATCCAGGCCTGCCCGGTGGACGCCATCGTCGGCGCCGCCAAGCAGATGCACACCGTGGTCGAATCCCTGTGCACCGGCTGCGAGTTGTGCCTGCCGCCCTGCCCAGTGGAATGCATCAGCATGGAACCCATCGCCGAGGACATCGCCACCTGGAAGTGGAAGTACCCGGTGACGGCGATCCGGCCGGCGGCGGCCACGCCGCCCCACCCATCTCCCGCGCAGGCAGCCTGATGGGCATCTTCTCCTTCAAGGGCGGGGTCAAGCCCGCCAGTCACAAGGCCGAATCCACCGCCCTGCCTATCGCCGAGGCGCCCCTGGCGGCGCGCTACGTGGTGCCATTGCACCAGAGCATCGGCGGCACACCACGGCCCTGCGTCGCCGTAGGCGATGCCGTGCTGCGCGGCCAGCGCATCGGCGAGGCCGACGGCTGGATCTCGGCGGCGGTGCACGCCCCCACCTCGGGCACCGTGGTGGCCATCGAGGACGCCCCCATGCCCCACCCCTCGGGCCTGCCCGCCCTGGCGGTGGTGATCGAGGCCGACGGACGCGACGCCTGGATCGAGCGCCAGCCGGCGGACCCGGCAGCCCTGGGCCCGGACGGGGTGCGCGCCTACCTACAGCAGAGCGGCGTAGTCGGCCTGGGCGGGGCGGTATTTCCCTCCCACGCCAAGCTCAGCGCCGGCAAGGCCGGGGCCCTGGACGAGCTGGTGATCAACGGCGCCGAGTGCGAGCCCTACATCACCTGCGACGATCTGCTGATGCGGGAGCGGGCCGAGGGCATCGTCGCCGGCACCGCCCTGTTCCGCGATCTGCTCAAGCCCAAGCGGGTGCTGATCGGCATCGAGGACAACAAGCCCGAGGCCATCGCCGCCATGCAGGCCGCCGTGGCCAAGGCCGGCGAAGACTTTGCCGTGGTGGCGGTGCCCACCCGCTACCCCACCGGCGGCGCCAAGGAGCTGATCCGGGTGCTCACCGGCAAGGAAGTGCCCGCCGCCCAGCGCTCCACCGACCAGGGCGTGCAGTGCTTCAACGTCGCCACCGCCTACACCGCCTGGCGCGCCGTGGCCTTTGGCGAGCCGGTCACCTCCCGGCTGGTCACCGTCACCGGCAACGTGGGCAGCGCCCGCAACTGGGACGTGCGCATCGGCACCCCCATCGCCGAGGTGATGGCCCTGGCCGCCCCCAGGCCGGATACCGATGGCGTGGTCATGGGCGGGCCGATGATGGGGGTGATGCTGCCCGACACCGCCGCTCCGGTGGTCAAGGCCACCAACTGCCTGATCGCCCATTCGCCGGCCCTGTTTCCGCCCAAGCCGGCGGAAATGCCCTGCATCCGCTGCGGCGAATGCGCCCGGGCCTGCCCCCACCAGTTGCAACCCTTCGAGCTGTACTGGTGGAGCCGCGCCAAGAACTTCGGCAAGGCCCAGGAATACGCCCTGTTCGACTGCATCGAATGCGGTTGCTGCAACTTCGTCTGCCCCTCCCACATCCCCCTGGTGTCCTACTTCCGCTTCGCCAAGAGCGAGATCTGGGCCCGGGAAAAGGAAAAGGCGGCGGCCGAAGCGGCCAAGACCCGTTTCGAATTCAAGCAACTGCGCGACGAGCGGGAAAAGGCCGAGAAGGCCGAGCGCCTGGCCAAGGCCGCCGCCCGCCAGGCGGAAAAGACGGCACCGGCCGCCACGGCGTCGGAGCGACCGGCGCCGGCGGCCCCCGGCGCCGACGTCACGACTAGCGCTACCGTGGCCGCCCCCTCCCCGGCCGCCGACGGCAACGGCGATGCCGAAGCCGCCAAGAAGGCCGCCATCGCCGCCGCCCTGGAACGTGCCCGGGCCCAGCGCGCCAGCGCGGTGCCGCGCAACACCGACGGCCTGAGCCCGGCCCGTCAGGCCGAGATCGCCGCCATCGACGCCCGCCGCGAGTCCGCCACGCCAGCCACCGCGCCGACACCGGTTGCAAGCGCAGCCCCAGTCCCGGCCGACGCCACCACGGACGAGGAAGCGGCCAAGAAGGCCGCCATCGCCGCGGCCATGGCCCGCGCCCGGGCCCAGCGCGCCGCCGCCAAACCGCGCAACACCGATAATTTGACGCCGGCCCAGCAGGCGGCGGTGGCGGCCATCGACCAGCGCCGCGAGAGCACCGGGCTGGCCTCCCCGGCTGGTGCGACCGGCACGGCCGCCGCCCCCCTCTCCACCGATCCCCACGCCGCACCGGCCTCTTCGCCCCCCCCGGCCGATGCCGACCGCACCAGCACGCCCTGACGTCATGATCGACCAACCCGCGCCCTATCTGCTCAAGCCGGCCAGCGTCACCCGGGTGATGGCCCAGGTGCTGCTCGCCCTGGTGCCAGGCATCGCCGCCTACGTCTGGTGGTTCGGCCCGGCCATCCTGGTCCAGCTGGCCATCGCCAGCGCCACAGCACTGGCAGCCGAGGCCGCCATGCTGGGCCTGCGCGGCAAGCCGATGGGGCCTGCCCTCGCCGACCTGTCGGCCCTGGTCACCGCCTGGCTGCTGGCCCTGACCCTGCCCCCTATCGTGCCCTGGTGGCTGACGGTGGTGGCGGTGCTGTTCGCCATCGTGGTGGCCAAGCACCTCTACGGCGGCCTGGGCCAGAACCCCTTCAACCCGGCCATGGTGGGCTTTGCCGTGGTCATCGTCTCCTACCCGGCCCTGATCTCCCAGTGGCCGGGTATTTCCGGCCCGGACGCCTTCGCCGCCCAGCTCGACGCCATCCTCGGCCACCGGGCTGGGCTGGACGCCCTGACTGGCGCCACCCCCCTCGACCACCTGAAGACCGCCCTCAAGCTGGCAGAAGGCAACGGCAGCGTCGCCGCAGTGCTGGCCGACGCTGGCATCTACGGCCCCCTGGGCGGCCGGGGCTGGGAATGGGTGGGGCTGGGCTACCTGGCGGGCGGCCTGTTCCTGGTGGCGCGGCGGATCATGACCTGGCACGTGCCGGCGGCCTACCTGGGCGCCATGGCCGTCCTGGCCGGCGCCCTGTGGCTGTTCGACGGCGCCAGTTTCGCCTCGCCCCTGTTCCACCTCTTCTCCGGCGGCACCCTGCTCGGTGCCTTCTTCATCGCCACCGACCCGGTGTCGGGCAGCACCACGCCCCGGGGCAAGCTGCTTTTCGCCGCCGGCGCGGCGACCCTGGCCTACCTGATCCGGGTGTTCGGCGGCTACCCGGACGGGGTGGCCTTCGGCGTGCTGTTGATGAACCTGTGCGTGCCCCTGATCGACATGTACACCCAGCCCCCCATCTTCGGCGCCAAAGCCATGGCCGAACTGGGCCGCAAGGAAGGCCGCTGACATGCACGGCCCCCAACCCCCAATGCCCGGGACGACGCCCCCGGCGCCGGCCGGCGTGATCGGCGCCGCCGCCATGGCGCGGCGCACCGCCCTGATCCTGTTCGTCTTCGTCATCGTCTTCACCGGCCTGCTGGCCGGGGCCTACCGCCTCACCCGGCCGGCCATCGAGGCCTCGGCCCGGGAGGAGAAGATGCGCCTGATCAACGAGGTGCTGCCCCCGGGCAGCTACGACAACGACCTGCTGGCTGACGCCCTGGCCCTGCCCGCCACCCCGGAACTGGGGCTGCCCGACGGCGGCCAGGTGCTGCGCGCCCGCAAGCAGGGCCGGCCCGCCGCCCTGGTGCTCGAAGCCGTGGCGCCGGATGGCTACGCCGGGGCGATCCGCCTGGTGCTGGCGGTGGGGGCCGACGGGCGGCTGCTCGGCGTGCGCGTCACCCAGCACAAGGAAACCCCGGGCCTGGGCGACTACATCGACCCGAACAAGGACAAGAACAAGGCCCATCCCTGGATCGGCCAGTTCGCCGGACTGTCCCTGGCCGACGTGCCGGCATCGGGCTGGCGGGTGAAGAAGGACGGCGGCCGCTTCGATTCCGTGGCCGGCGCCACCGTCACCCCCCGGGCCGTGGTCAAGGCGGTGAAGAAGGCCCTGGACTTCGCCGCCGCCCGGGGCGAGGCCCTCTACGCCGTCAGCGCCAAGGAGCAACCATGATCCGCCGCGACGAATTCGCATCGATCGCCAACAACGGCTTGTGGAAACAGAACAGCAGCCTGGTGCAGATCCTCGGCATGTGCCCGCTGCTGGCGGTGACCACCAACGCCACCAACGGCGCCATGCTGTCCCTGGCCACCCTGCTGGTGATGGCCCTTTCCGGCGCCGCCGTGGCCAGCCTGCGCCACCTGATCCCCCACGAGATCCGTATCCCGGTGTTCATCCTCATCGTCGCCACCCTGGTGACGATGGTGGACCTGGCCTTCAACGCCGGCCTGCACGGGCTCTACCTGGTGCTCGGCATCTTCATCCCGCTGATCGTCACCAACTGCATCGTGCTCGCCCGGGTGGAAGCCTTCGCCGCCAAGAACCCGCCCCTGCACAGCGCCCTGGACGGGGTGTTCATGGGCCTGGGCATGCTGTGGACCCTGAGCCTGCTCGGCGGGCTGCGCGAACTGATCGGCGCCGGCACCCTGCTGTCGGGCATCGAGCTGGTGATTCCCGGCACCCACGCCCTGCGCCTCCTGCCGGAAGACTACCCGGGCCTGCTGCTGGCCTCCCTGCCCCCCGGCGCCTTCATCCTGCTCGGCTGCCTGATCGCCTGGAAGAACTGGATGGAGGCCCGCGCCGCCCGGGCCAAACGGCCGCCGCTGCCCCATTCGCCTTCCAGCCCCGCTCCAGCGGCCGCCGGCCCCCAGGGATGACCCCGTGAACGCCGCCAAACGACAGGAAATCTTCCGCCGCCTGGCCGCCGCCATGCCGGCGCCCACCACCGAGCTGGAATACGACAGCCCGTTCCAGCTGCTGATCGCCGTGATCCTCTCGGCCCAGGCCACGGACGTGGGCGTGAACAAGGCCACCCGCCTGCTCTTCCCGGCGGCCCCCACCCCGGACGCCATGCTCGCCCTGGGCGAAGCCGGCCTGAGCGAGTACATCAAGACCATCGGCCTCTACCGCACCAAGGCCAAGAACGTCATCGCCACCTGCGCCCTGCTGCTCGAACGCCACGGCGGCGAGGTGCCCCAGACCCGGGACGCCCTGGAAGCCCTGCCCGGCGTGGGCCGCAAGACCGCCAACGTGGTGCTCAACACCGCCTTCGGCCACCCCACCATCGCGGTGGACACCCACATCTTCCGCGTCGCCAACCGGACCCGGCTGGCCCCGGGCAAGACGCCCCTGGCGGTGGAGCAGGCCCTGGAGAAGGTCGTGCCGGCCGTCTACAAGCAGGACGCCCACCACTGGCTGATCCTGCACGGCCGCTACACCTGCAAGGCGCGCAAGCCCGACTGCGGCGCCTGCTGCATCGCCGACCTGTGCGAGTACCCCGGCAAGACCGCGGACACGCCGCCGCCCTTATGACCCACCGATGACCGTCGCCTAATGACCGTCGCAACCGCCCTCGTCGCTGGTGTCGATGCCCTCCCTGGCCTGGTGGACCAGGCCGTGGCCCAAGCGCAGGCCAAGCTTGGCGGCCAGCATCCCCGGGCGGCCCTCCTGTTCCTGTCCGAGGAATTCACCCGCATCGCCCGGGAAACCCTGCGCCAGGCCACCCGGGCCACCGCCACCACCCAGATCGCCGGGGCCGTGGCCATGGGCGTGTGCACCGAAGAAGGCTGGGTGGTGGACCGCCCTGCCGTGGCCGTCATGCTGTTCTGCGACGACGACGGCCTGGCGCCAAGCGGCAGCGGCATGCCCCTGTCCCTGGCCGGCACCCCCCATCTGTTGCCGGACTGGCAGGGCGGCCCGCCCCGCTTCGGCGGGAGCTTCAGCCCCCTGGGCGGCAGCTTCAGCCCGCTGCACGTGCCGCCGGCCACGCCGGTCTGGAGCCAGTCGCGCCTGGCCAGTGACGGCCGGGCCGAAGCCTATTTCCCCGGACTGACCCTGGACTGGAACGTCTCCCTGGGCCTGGAACTGCTCGCCCCACCGGCCCTGGTCACCGGTGTGGAGGGCTACGACCTGCACACCCTGGGCCAGCGCCCCGCCCTGGAAGCCCTGCTGGCGGCCCTGCCCGAAGCGGTGCGGCAGCGTACCCCCCTGCCCCTGCACCAGCTGGTGGCGGTGGTCGCCGACGGCAAACCCGACGAGGCCCTGGCCGCCGGCCGAGCCCGCATCGTCCCACTGCTCGCCGCCAACCTGGACCGTTCCATCACCCTGGCCCGCCGGGTCACCCCGGGGGCCCAGGTAACCTGGGGCCTGCGCCAGCCCCAGGGCGCCGAGCACGAAATGGAAACGGCCATGGAACGCTTGCGCAAGCGAGCACCCCGTCCGGAATTCGGCCTGATGTTCTCGTGCATCGGCCGCGGTCCCTACTTCTACGGCAGCGACGACCTGGACCTGCGCGCCTTCCGCAACGCCTATCCGGGGCTGCCGATCATCGGCGCCTACGGCTGCGGCCAACTGGTGCCCAACCCCGGCGGCGGCGCGCGCCAGCTCAACAACAGCGTGCTGGCGGTGGTCGCCTCCCGAGCCGGCTGACGACCGCTCCCTTCACTCTCTTCCCCCTCTTCGATTCCCGGCCTTGCAGCCCCACCCAGCGAGCAACACCATGTTCAACCCCAGCCGTGACCAGGTGCGCCAGTTCTTCTGCGACACCTACCGCAAGTGGCGCGATGGCGCCGTCCTCTCCGGCGCCGAAATCCCGGCCGCCGACATCATCGCCCTGCATCCCGAATACCACGGCCTGCTGGCCGACCCCGAGGCCCTCGGCAAGGAATGGACGCCCGAGCAAGGCACGATGAACCCCTTCCTGCACCTGTCGCTTCACCTGGCGGTGGCCGAGCAGTTGTCGATCGACCAGCCCCGGGGCATCCGCGCCGCCTACGACGGGCTGCGCCGCCGCTTCGACGACGAGCACGAGGCCCTGCACCGCCTGCTCGAATGCCTGGGCGAAGCCGTCTGGAAAGCCCAGCGCAACGGCGGGGTGATGGACGCGGAGGGCTACCTCGAATCGATCCGCAGGAGCTCTCCCGGCGCCTGAAAAACCGTGCTCTAATCAACGCCGCAGCATTTCCAACCGTGACAGGCGCCCACAGAGGTCAGCCGTCCCAAGAGCCACCAGGAGGAGAGCAACATGCTGGAAAGTCTGCGCCTGCGCACCAAGATGCTGGTCATCACCGCCACCGTGATGATCGGACTGATCCTGATCACCGCACTTGCCGCTTTCAACACCCGCCATGAGCTGATCGAGGGGCGCAAGGCCCTGGTCCGCACCCAGGTGGAAAACGCCTACAACGTCATCGCCGGCCTCCAGGCCCTGGAAGCGGCAGGCACCCTGACCCGGGAAGAGGCCCAGGGCCGGGCCAAGGAAATGATCCGTCTGGCCCGCTACGGCGGCGCCGACGGCAAGGCCGAATACCTCTACGTCTGGTCCACCGAGGGGGTGAGCGTGATGCACCCGGTCAAGCTCGACTGGGCCGGCAAGAACATGAGCGACCAGATCAAGGACGCCAAGGGCCGCTTCACCATCCGGGACATGCTGGCCGGCGTGGCCAACGCCCCGGCGGCCTACGTGGACACCGCCTTCCCCCGCCCCGGCCAGCCACCGGAAAAGGCCGTGCCCAAGCTCCAGTACGTGATGAAGTTCGCCCCCTGGGGCTGGGTGGTGGGCACCGGCATCTACCTCGATGACGTGGACAGCGAATTCCGCGAGCGCATGGCCGTCAACCTCACGGTGGCCCTCGCCATCCTGCTCGCCACCGGGTTCATCACCTTCCTGATCAGCCGCAGCATCCTGCGCCAGGTGGGCGGCGAGCCCGCGGAAGCCATCGACCTGATGGCCCGGGCCTCCGCCGGCGACCTGACGGTGAGCGTGCCACCGGCCCCCGCCGGCTCCATGCTCGCCTCCTTCGCCACCATGGTCGCCGCCATCCGCGCCATGGCCCGGGAAATCGGCCAGGGCTCGGAAACCCTGGTGACCAACGCCGAGCGCATCAGCACCGCCGCCCGGGAAGTCTCGATTTCGTCCCACCAGCAGGCCGACGCCACCTCGGCCATGGCCGCTGCCATCGAGCAGATGACGGTGAGCATCAACCACATCTCGGCCAGCGCCCAGGACACCCGCAACGAGTCCCTGCGCTCGGCGGAACTGGCCGAGCAGGGCGAAGGCCGGGTCGAAGATGCGGTGCGGGCCATGACCACCATTTCCGAGAGCGCCAGCCAGACTGCGGAGCGCATCCGCTCCCTGGAAGAGCGGGCCCAGCAGGTCTCGTCGATCGCCGGGGTGATCAAGGAGATCGCCGCCCAGACCAACCTGCTGGCCTTGAACGCCGCCATCGAGGCGGCCCGGGCCGGCGAGGCCGGCCGCGGCTTCGCCGTGGTGGCCGACGAGGTGCGCAAGCTGGCCGAACGCACCTCCACCGCCACCGTGGAGATCGAGGAGATGCTTCAGGGTATCCAGAGCGAAACCAGCGAAGCGGTCCAGGTCATGGGTGCCGCCCTGCCTCAGGTCAACGCCGGCGTCGACATGGCCCAGAACGCGGCCGAATCCCTGCGCGGCATCCGGGAAAGCGCCGCCAACACCCTGGACCGCATCAACGACGTAGCCGACGCCACCCACGAGCAAAGCGCCGCCAGCACCAGCATCGCCCAGAAGGTCGAGCACATCGCCCAGATGGTCGAACAGACCAGCGCCGCCATGCAGAACACCGCCGCCACGGCGGAAAGCCTGGAAAAGCTCGCCGCCGAACTGAACACCCTGGTGCGGCGCTTCAAGTACTGACGGGGCCAATCCCCAGGTGGGGCGCCCCACTCGCAAGGGGCATCGCCAAACACCGCGCCCATTCTTGCTTCCAGAGCATGTCGCCTGGAATGCCAGGATGGGGGCGGTGCTTTCGAAGGTAGTGGGTGCCGCCAGCATGTGGCAGCACTCATGGCCATGACGGCGCGGGGTATGCCCCGCCCCGCAGACAGGCGTTCAGGGACGCCCAGGCGACAACCGGCGCAAGGCCTCGATACGGGCCTGGGTATCCGGGTGGGAGGCAAGCAGGTCGCCACCGGGCACCGCGTCGCGGCTGCCGTGGCCGTCATGGCCCGGCTGGCCTCGGTCCAGGCGGGCGAGCATCTGCCCCAGCAGCTCGGGGGACAGCCCCGCCTGACGCAGCCGGTCGGCCGCGTAGCGGTCCGCCTCCGACTCGAAATCCCGGGAGTAGCGGGATTCCAGCACCAGGGCGGCCATGCCGCTGGCCAGGGACGACACGTCGCCCAGGTAGAGGCCGACCGCGTAGGCCACCACCGAGCTTTGCAGCAGCTGGCGCAGGCCGTGGCGATAGGCCACATGGCCCAGTTCGTGGGCCATCACCGCCACCACCTCGTCGTCGCTGCCGGCCAGTTTCACCAGGGAGTCGAATACCACCACGTCGCCGCTGGGCAGGGCGAAGGCGTTGGGCATCGGCCCCTGGCGGAAATGCAGCGCGTAGGCCGGGCGCCCGGCACCGCCTTGCGGCGGGCCGAGCACGGCCGCCATCCGGCTGCGCAGTGCCTGCTGGCGCTCCTCCGGCAGGGCCGAGGGCTTGAGCAGGGTCCTGTCCAGGGTCGACAGGGCCGCGTCCGAGATGTGCTGGGTCAGCGCCGCCGGAATCCGGGGGGCCACGATTCCCGCGGCCCAGGGCAGCCCCCACTGGTAGGCGGCGGCCAGGGCCGCCACGGTGACGACGAGGGACGCCAGGGCCACCGTCCAGCGGCGCTGAAGGCGGGCCACGGCGCCGCTGGCCCCGTCCCGGGCGCCGAGCCTGGCTCCGAGCTGGGCCAGGAGGTCTGCGCCACCGCTCGTGCGGGGGATCTCGCAGTGCCCGCCGTCAGGCAGGGCCAGCACCCGGGGAGCCCCGCCCAGGGGTTCGTCCAGGCGGCATGCCTCAATGGGGTAGGAGCGGCTCCCGACCTCGCCATCCAGGCATAGCCGCTCGCCGTCCAGGCGCAGGACAACCCGCTGGCGGCGGGCGCTGCGGCCGTCGTAGAAATCGATCGAGGCGGTCATCGAGCGGTGAGATTGGTCTATGAAAGGCCCACTCAGAAGGCCACGTCCAGGTCGAACATATCGGCCGCCTCGTCGCCCAGGGCGCTCGCCCGGGTACTCTCGCCGGCCACGAAGGACTCGAGTCCGCCCCAGGCGGTGAGGGACAGGCAGGCGGCCCGGTAGCGGGCCAGGCGCACCTTGGCCCAGGGCCAGAACAGGCCCAGGGTGCAGATCGTCGCCAGCCAGTTGGTCGCCACCAGGAAGAAGTACGGCAGCACCCGCAGCCGGCTGGCGAAACCGTGGTCGGCCAGACGGGTATGGTTCCACACCAGGTTGGTCATGCCGACGATGACGTAGGGCATGAACAGCAGCTGGAAGCCCAGCACTGCCACCATCAACAGCAACGGCACCATCGGCGCGACGGAATCGCCCAGTTGCCAAACCAGGAAAACCAACGCGGCGACCAGGACCACACCGCCCAGCAGGGGCTTTAGGAAAAGGGCGAAGAACGGCCCCGACGTGGCGGTGCAGGTGAACGGCGCCGAACCGTAGCGCAGGTTGTCGAGCACGAAGCGCTTCTGCCGTTGCAGCCACAGGGGAAACAGCAGTCCCAGGCTGAGCAGGGTGAGCAAACCGAAGCCGACGAAGGTGCTCAGGGCCTGGCGATAGGTGCCGTGGAATGAAAAACGCAGCCCCCGGTAGCTGGTGTTGTGGGCGCGGAAGCGGAAGGCCCGCACCGCCAGCCACGGCACCAGGGGCACCAGGGCCAGCAAGGCGAGGCCATGGGCCACTGGGCCGGCTTTCTCGGCCACCGACAGGGCCATCAGCAGGACGAAGGCCACAGCCCGCCCCTTGAGGATGGCCTGGGGCTTGGCATGGTAGGTGAAGCCGCTGCCGTCGAGCAGCAGGTTGCGGTGGAAGAATTGTTCGCGGCGCACCTTGGCCCAGGCCGAGTAGATGCCCAGGGTCAGGATCGAAAGCAGGAGGTTCACGATCCAGATGCGGAAATACTCGCCGCCGCTGCCGACGAATTCGAAATCGAAGCGCTGGGCGCCGTCCCCCGAACCACCGCCATAGGACGGCGGCGTCGCCGGCGTGCCGCCGCCGGGCGAGACGCTGCGCACCGCGCGGCCCTCCCGGTCACCACCACCGTCCAGCCGGTGTTCGACGCCGGCGCGGGACGCGGGCGGACAGGCGGCGTCGTAAGCGCCCCGGGCCGTCGGGTCGGACAGGGTCCGGTATGCTCGGCTCAAGGCATCCAGAGCCTCGGGGCCCGGCGCGGTGCCGGTGTTCAGGCCATGCTGCAGCCGGGCCAGGCCGCGCCGGTAGGCGGCGTTCACTTCAAGCGGGGACGCATCACGTGCGATCCCGAGCACTTCGTAATGGTCGGCGGCGGTATCCCGGACCGTCATGGCATCCTCTCCCGGAGGTCAGTTATTGACGAGAGGCTGACGCTTCCCGCGGGAGAGGATTTTACGTCGTCGTCATTGTATTTGTATCGATCCGAAGACAATCCGGCGAAAAAAATCAGCCGCCCACATCCACCACCAGGCGTCCGCGCACCTTGCCATCGACGATGTCGTGGGCGGCGCCGATCACCTCCGCCAAACCGATGTGGCGGGTCATGGCGGCGAGCTTGGCCGGGTCCAGGTCCCGGGCCAGGCGCTGCCAGGCGGCCAGGCGCAGTTCAAGGGGGGCCATGACGCTGTCGATGCCGCATAGGGTGACACCGCGCAGGATGAAGGGCGCAACGGTCGACGGGAAATCCATGCCCTGGGCCAGGCCGCAGGCGGCCACGGCGCCCCGGTAGCGGGTCCCGGCACAGACGTTGGCCAGGGTGTGGCTGCCCACCGTATCCACCGCACCGGCCCAGCGCTCCTTGGCGAGAGGCCGGCCCGGGGCGGCCAGTTCGGCCCGGTCGATGACGGTGGCGGCACCCAGCTGCCTGAGATAGTCCGTCTCGGCGAGACGGCCAGTAGAAGCGATCACCGCGTAACCGAGCTTGGCCAGCAGCGCTACCGCCACCGAGCCCACCCCGCCGGCGGCACCGGTGACCAGCACCTCGCCCTTGTCCGGGGTGACGCCGTGGGCTTCCAGGGCCAGCACGCAGAGCATGGCGGTGTAGCCAGCAGTGCCGATGGCCATCGCCTGGGCAGGCGTGAAGGCCGCCGGCAACGGCACCAGCCATTCGCCCTTGATCCGGGCCTTGGCGGCGTAGCCGCCCCAGTGGCCTTCGCCCACGCCCCAGCCGTTGAGGATCACCTGGTCGCCAGGCTTCCAGGAAGGGTTGGCGCTCTCCAGCACGGTGCCGGCGAAGTCGATGCCCGGCACCATCGGGTAGCGCCGCACCACCGGGGATTTGCCGGTAATGGCCAGGCCGTCCTTGTAGTTGACCGTGGAGGCGGCCACCGCCACGGTGACGTCGCCTTCGGTGTTGGCGATCAGGTCGCTGTCGTTGAGTTGGACCAGCCGGGCGCTGACCGCTCCCGTATCGCCGGACTTTTCCACCAGGATGGCATCGAACATGTATGGTCTCCAGAGCGTCTATTGAAGCGATAGCCAAAAGGAAATACCCGGCTGTGACATGAAAACCGCCGGCGTGCCGTACAATCGGCACCAAGATACGGAATAAGTAAAACGGTTGCTCAAAACATAATCCGCGATCAGGCCGGGCAGCGGGGCGTGCGATCCACACCCGCCGGCGGCCTCGCCCTGCAGGAGAGAACATCATGGCCGATCTTTTCGCCCCCGTCGACCCGGGGGCCATGCCCCGCAATGGCGGCATCGGAATACCCCGGCGGCATCGGCACGGCAACCGCCGTGCATATCGCCAACATTCCCGGTTCCCCCTCTGGTAGCTTGGGCCGCACCGCTCCCGCCCTGCCGCATCGCCCCCCCGGCCAACCCCTCCCCAGGCCACGCTTCCGGCCCCGTTCCAGCGTTCAGACCCGCCCCATGACCTCTCCCCGTTTCAGCGGCACCGACCGCTACGTCGCCCCGCCCGACCTGACCCTGGCGGTGAACGCCGCCGCCACCCTGCAGCGCCCTCTGCTCATCAAGGGCGAGCCGGGCACCGGCAAGACCCTGCTGGCCGAGGAAGTGGCCCGGGCCCTGGGGCTGCCCCTGTTCCAGTGGCACATCAAATCCACCACCAAGGCCCAGCAGGGGCTCTACGAGTACGACGCCGTCTCGCGCCTGCGCGACGGCCAGCTGGGAGATCCGCGGGTCCACGACATCGCCAACTACATCGTCCCCGGCGTGCTGTGGCAGGCCTTTGCCTGCGACACCCCGTCGGTGCTGCTGATCGACGAGGTGGACAAGGCCGACATCGAGTTCCCCAACGACCTGCTGCGGGAACTCGACCGCATGGAGTTCCACGTCTACGAGACCCGCGAGACGATCCGCGCCAGGCACCGGCCCATCGTCATCATCACCTCGAACAACGAGAAGGAACTGCCGGACGCGTTCCTGCGCCGCTGCTTCTTCCACTACATCCGCTTCCCCGACCGGGACACCATGGCCGGCATCGTGGACGTGCATTACCCGGGGCTGAAGAAGGAGTTGCTGGCCGAGGCCCTGGAAGTCTTCTTCGGCCTGCGCGACGTGCCCGGGCTGAAAAAGAAGCCTTCCACCTCGGAGCTGATTGACTGGCTCAAGCTGCTGCTCGCCGAGGACATCCCGCCGGATGCACTGCGCGCCAAGGACGGCAAGGCCGCCCTGCCGCCACTGCACGGCGCCCTGCTCAAGAACGAGCAGGACGTGCATCTCTTCGAGCGCCTCATCTTCCTCAACCGGCAAGGACGCGGCTGACCCCCACCCCATGCTCACCGACCTTCTCGATCTCAGCCCCGAGCACAGCCGCCCCGGCGACTCCGCCGACATCGATACGGCCGACGCCCGGGCCAAGGCGCTGCTCGAAATGTTCCCGGTGCCGGTCACGGTCTCGCGCCTGAGCGACGGCCTGCTGTTCTACTGCAACCGCCGGGCCGAGGACCTGCTGGAAATCGGGGGTGTGGACTGGCACGACATCCAGTCCACCCGCTTCTACGCCAACCACGACGATCGGGCCGAGATGGTGCGGGAGCTGCTCATCGCCGGCCGGGTCACCGACAAGGACATGCGCTTCCGCAGCTGGAGCGGACGGGAATTCTGGGCCCACCTGTCGGCCCAGCGCTGCCGCTTCGGCGACGACGAGGCGCTCATCGTCTCGTTCCACGACGTGGACCAGCAGCGCCTCCTGGCCGAGGCCACCCGTTCCCGGGAAGCCTTCCTGCGCGGCCTGTTCGACGCCCTGCCGATCGCCGTGCTGCAAACCGACCGGCAAGGCAGGATCGAATTCATCAACAACGCCAGCCAGGCCCTGTTCGGCCTGTCGCTGCACGAGTTCCGCCGCCGCGACTGGTGGCGCACCTTGTTTCCGGACAAGGATTACCGAGCTTTCGCCTCGGAACACCTGACCCGGCTGATGGATCAGGCCCGCCAGCGCCGCAGCCGGATGGAAGTCGGCGCCAACGGCTCCAGCGACCGCATGGAACTGAAGGCGGTCTGCTACCACCCCCGGCGCGAAGAGCGGGACCTGGAATTCCTCTACGTAGACATGGACAGCCACGGCCTGTGGACCCTGGTGGACGTGACCGAACAGAACCAGGCCGAGCGCTCCCTGCTCGCCGCCAACCTGGATCTGCAACAGCAACTGGCCGAAAACCAGCGCCTCCAGGAACAGCTGCGCGAGCAGGCGGTGCGCGACCCTCTCACCGGCCTGTTCAACCGCCGCTATCTGGACGACATCCTGGACGGCGAACTGGCCCGGGCCCGGCGCCAAGGCTACCCGGTGGCCGTGGTGATGCTCGACATCGACCACTTCAAGCGCCTCAACGACACCTACGGCCACCAGGCCGGCGACGAGGTGATCCGCCGCCTGGGCGGCACCCTGCGCCGCAACTCGCGCAGCGGCGACCTGCTCTGCCGCTACGGCGGCGAGGAATTCATCCTGGTGCTGCCCAACATGGGCCAGGACGACGCCCTGGTGCGCTGCGAGGCGTTGCGCCGCTCTTTCGCCAGCGAGCCGGTGCGCTTTGGCCGCCAGGAACTGTCCGCCACCCTGTCCGGCGGACTGGCCCTCTTCCCGTTCCACGGCGAGGACCGGGACCAGCTCATCCGGGCCGCCGACGGCGCCCTCTACGCCGCCAAGGCCGCCGGACGCAACCGCCTGCGCCTGGCCGACGCCCCCCTGGCTTCGGTGGAGTCCGACTGCGGCGACGGGATGCTTCCGTGCTGATCGACTTCTTCCTCCACCTCAAGCAGCGCGGGCTACCCGTATCCGTCACCGAGTTCCTCACCCTGCTCGAAGCCTTGCAGGCCCGGGTGGTGGCCGTGGACAGCGAGAGTTTCTACCTGCTTGCCCGCACCACCCTGGTCAAGGATGAATCCCGCTACGACCTGTTCGACGCCGCCTTCGGCGAGTACTACCAGGGGCTGGCCGCAGCCCCCGACCCGCTTGCCGATCTGCAACGCGCCCTGCCCCGGGAATGGCTGGAACTGCTGGCCAAGCGGGTGCTTTCGGCGGAGGAACGGGCCGCCCTGGAAAAGCTCGGCTGGGACGAACTGTTCAAGCGCCTGGAAGAGCGCCTGGCCGAACAGAAGGAACGCCACGCCGGCGGCAGCAAATGGATCGGCACCGGCGGCACCTCCCCCTTCGGCCACGGCGGCTACCACCCGGAAGGCATCCGCATCGGCGGCCCCTCGGCGGGCAATCGCACCGCGGTGAAGGTCTGGGAGAAACGCGAATACCAGAACCTGGCCGACGACGTGGAACTGGGCACCCGCAACATCAAGGTGGCCCTGCGCCGGCTGCGCCGCTTCGCCCGCCAGGGCGCCGCCACCGAGCTGGACCTGGACGCCACCATCGCCGGCACGGCGCGCAACGCCGGCACCCTAGACCTGCACCTGCGCCCGGAGCGGCACAACGCGGTGAAGGTGCTGCTCTGCCTCGACGTGGGCGGTTCCATGGACGACCACGTGCGGGTCTGCGAGGAACTTTTCTCGGCAGCCCGCAGCGAGTTCAAGCACCTGGAGCACTACTACTTCCACAACTGCGTCTACGAGAACCTGTGGCGCGACAACCGGCGCCGCCACGACGAGCGGGTGCCCACCTGGCAGGTGCTGCACACCTACCCGGCGGACTACCGGCTGATCTTCGTCGGCGACGCCACCATGAGCCCCTACGAGATCATCCAGCCTGGCGGCAGCGTCGAGCACTGGAACGAGGAGCCCGGCGCCGCCTGGCTCAAGCGCATGCTCGCCGCCTACCCCCGGGCGGTGTGGCTGAACCCGGTGCGCGAATCCCACTGGCCCCACAGCCATTCGCTGCGCATGGTGCGGGAGCTGATGGGCGAACGGATGTTCCCCCTCACTCTGGACGGCCTGGGGCGGGCTATCCGCGCCCTGTCCCGGCCCTCCTGAGCGGCCTCGCCACGCCCTTTGCCGGGGCTACGCCGGCACGACGGCATGACGAAGCGGTGTTAATGGGGCAGAATCTCGCCTAATATGGCTTACGTCATATTCGTTTCGGCCACATTCCGGCGGTCGTCCCCTGCCCATTCCCACGTTCTTGCTCCGTCCAGGGTCCCTGGCGGGCGTCTACCCGTGCTCCATTCCCTCCTCGCTGCCACCCGTTCCCGCGCCACGGCCCGGTGCCGCCTCCTTGCGGCCGTCGCAGCCTGCTTGCTCCCGATCCTCGCCGGTCCGGCGGCGGCCCAGGGCGGCCGCCTGGTGGAGGTGCAGAACCGGGGCGAGGTGCGGGTCTGCATCTGGCCCGACTACTACGGCATTTCCTTCCGCAACCCCAAGACCCGCCAGGTGGTGGGCGTGGATGCGGACATGGCCCGGGAACTAGCCAAGGAGTTGGGCGTGCGGCTGCGTTTCGTGGACAGCTCCTTCGCCACCCTGTCGGACGACCTGCTCGGCAACCGCTGCGACCTGGCCATGTTCGCCATCGCCGTCACACCGGCGCGCAACGCCGTGCTGCGCTTCACCCACCCCCACCTGCGTAGCGACATCTACGCCATCACCACCCGGGCCAACCGGCGCATCAAATCCTGGAGCGACATCGACACCGCCGGCGTGGTCGTGGCGGTGGCCAAAGGCACCCTCCACGAAAACATCATGCGTGAGCGGCTGCGCCACGCCACCCTGCTCGTCACCACCACGCCCCACGAACGGGAGCAGGAGGTGGAAGCGGGCCGCGCCGATGTGTTCATGACCGACTTTCCCTACAGCCGGCGCATGCTCGAATTCGCCGACTGGGCCCGGGTGCTGGCGCCGCCGGCCCCCTACCACCTGTCGGACTACGCCTACGCCATGAAGCCCGGCGACGACCGCTGGTACGCGCGCATCGAGCGTTTCGTCGCCGACGTGCAGCGCGACGGCCGCCTGCTCGGCGCCGCCCGACGCTACGGCCTCGACCCCATCGTGATCGCTCCGAGCCGCTGAAAGCCCTCCCGTGGCCTCGTCTTCCGCCGCACCATCCGACGCTAGGCGCCGGCCTGGCCTTTCCCTTCTGGCCGTCACCGCCCTGGGGGCCGCGCTGCTCACCCTGGCGGCCGGCCGCCTCGTCTGGGAACAGCGGGAGGAGCGCCTGGCCCGGGGCGAGGCTCTGGTGTCGATGCACACCCGCCTGGCGGAAGACCAGCTGACCACCAGTCTGCAACTGCTCGAACTGGGGCTCGACAGCCTGGCGCCCCGGGTGGCGGCAGAAGCGGCGCCGGCCCGGCAGAACACCCAGCTGCGCAACGCCCTCGCCCATGCCCCCATGCTGCGCTCCCTCAGCGTGGTGTCGCCCCAAGGGGTGATCGTGGCCAGTAGCAACCCGGCCAACCTAGGAATGCGTCCCGACCCCCAGGGGCTGGTGTCCACCGTCGCCACCTCCGGCGATGCCTTCCGCATCGGTATCCCCTGGTCCGGCCGCGATTTCGCCGACGGCGCCCCCATCCAGGCCCGGGACTCCGGACGCACCGACCGGCCCATCCACATGGAATTTCTGCCGGCCCTGTATACCCCGGGCGGTTCCACCAGCGACGGCGTCACCCTGCTGGCGGCGATCAACCCGGACTACTTCATCAACCAGTTCCTGCTCAACCTGGAAGGCGTCCAGGGCATGGTCCGGGTGCTGCGCTACGACAACCGGCTGCTCTTCTCCACCCGGGAAACGGACGACGCCCTGCTCGGCCAGCGCCTGCCCGGCGCCCTGTTCATCAGCCGCCTGCGCGATAGCGAATCCGGCTCGGGCGTGCAGCTCCTGGAGGATGAAGGTCCCTGCCTGGCGGCCTTCCGCGCCTCCAAGCGCTACCCGGTGGTGGTGATGGCCCAGGCGCCCCAGGCGGTGCTGCTGGAAGGCTGGCTGGCGGAAACCCGCCGCTTGCTCCTGCTCGGCATCCCCGCCCTCCTCGGCCTGCTGGTCCTGGCCGCCCTGTTCGACCGGGAACGTCGGCGGCGGCACGCCGCCGCTGCACACGACGACGCCCGGGAGCAGCGCCGCCTGGGCGCCGTGCTCGCCGCCCTGCCGATGGGCGCCGCCCTGCTCGGCCGGCAAGGCCAGGTGCTGCAAGGCAACGCCGCTTGGCGCCCCGAACCGGCACTGGACGAAGCGGCGCTACGCGCGCTGCTCGACGAAGGCACGCCCATCGACCTGGAAACGCCGGCGGGTCCGGATGCCGAAGCCAATAGCCTGGCCTGGCTACGCCTCCAGGCCACCCCGGTGACCCTGCCGGCAGCCGACGGCCCGGCGCCGTGCAGTGCGGTGGCCGTACAGTCCGACATCACCGCCCGGAAGCTGGCCACTGAGCAGTTGCAGCTCCACGCCCACATCTTCGACCACAGCAGCGAAGGCATCTTCGTCTGCAACGCCGACAACGAAATCCTGTGGGCCAACCGGGCCCTGCTGGAGCTGACCGGCTACAGCGCGGCGGAAATCCTCGGTCAGAATCCGGCCATGTTCGGCGCCGGCACCCACGATGGCGGCTTCTACGCCCAGATGTGGCGCGACCTGGCCCACACCGGCCTGTGGCAGGGCGAGATCGCCAACCGGCGCAAGAACGGCGATCTGCTTCCCGGCTGGCTGACCATCGTCGCCATCAAGGACGAGGGGGGGGCCGTGGCCCGCTACGTGGCCCTCTTTTCCGACATCACCGAACACAAGGCTTCGGAAGCCCGCATCCGCTTCCTCTCCGAGCACGACTTTCTCACCGGCCTGCCCAACCGGACCCTGTTCGCCGATCGGCTCGGCCAGGCCATCAGCCGGGCCGGTCGCCACGGCCAGCGACTGGCGGTGCTGCACATCGACCTGGACCGCTTCAAGGCGGTGAACGATTCCCTGGGCCATGGCGCCGGGGACCGGCTGCTCCAGGAGACGGCCCAGCGCATCTGCACCTGCGTGCGCAGCAGCGACACAGTCTGCCGCCAAGGCGGCGACGAATTCCTGATCCTGCTTGAAGAAGTGGGTGATGCCGATGCCGCCGCCCGGGTGGCGGTGCACCTGATACAGGCCATTTCCCGCAGTTGCGCCATCGACGGCCAGCAGGTGATCGTCACCCCCTCCATCGGCATCGCCATGTACCCCGAGGATGGCGCCACCGTCGAAACCCTGGTCAGCTGCGCCGACATGGCCATGTATTACAGCAAGGGACGGGGGCGCAACGCCTTCCATTTCTTCGCGCCGGCCATGACCGCCCAGGCCACCGAGCGGCTGGCCATCGAATGCGGCCTGCGCGGGGCCCTGGACAAGAACGAGTTCACCCTGCACTACCAACCCCAGGTCAGCCTCGGGGATGGTGCCATCGTCGGCGTCGAGGCCCTGATCCGCTGGAACGATCCCCAACGGGGCCTGCGCAGCCCCAACGAATTCATCGCCCTGGCCGAGGAAACGGGCCTGATCGTGCCCATCGGCGACTGGGTGCTGCACGAAGTCTGCCGCCAGGCGCGGCGCTGGCGCGACCAGGGCCTGGCGCCGATCCCGGTGGCGGTGAACGTGGCCGCGCCCCAGTTCTACCGGCCCGGCTTCGCCGCGTCCGTCGGCGCAATCCTGGCCGCCCACGACCTGCCGGGGGACGCCATTGAGCTGGAAGTGACCGAACGCCTCATCCTCGAAACCCGGGACGAGCAACTGGAGCTGCTCCAGGAGCTGCGCCGCCTCGGCGTGAAGCTGTCGATCGACGATTTCGGCTCGGGCTATTCGTCCCTGGCCTACCTGCACCGCCTGCCCATCGACAAGCTGAAGATCGACCACGCCTTCATCGCCAACCTGGACAACCAGGGCAGCGACGCCACCATCACCGAAACCATCATCCACCTGGCCCACGATCTGGGCCTGACGGTGCTGGCCGAGGGCGTGGAGCGGGAAGCCCAGCGGGATTTCCTGCGCGACCGGGGCTGCGACGCCTATCAGGGCTACCTGTTCAGCCCGCCCCTGGACGGCGACAAGCTCGCCGACCTGCTGCGCCGCCAGGCGGGCGGCATCGGCACGGCGCACGCCGCCTGAGCGCGCACCGGCCGCCGGCGGCTCTCCCCACTCAGCCCTGGCTGGCCGGGGGCGCCACCTTGACCACTTCTTCGAGGGTGGTGGCGCCCGCCGCCACCTTCATCGCGCCGGACACGCGCAGAGGTTTCATGCCTTCCCGGTAGGCCAGTTCGCGAACCCGGGCCACATCGGTCTGGGGCTGGACCAGCTTGCGCATCTCCGGGCTGAGCAGCAGGATTTCGTACAGGCCGACCCGGCCCAGGTAGCCGGTCATGCGGCATTCGAGACAGCCTTCCGGGTGGGGCAGCTGGGCCGGAGCGTTGGCCCGCCAGGGCACCACCAGGTTCTTCCACACCTCTTCCTCTTCCGGGCGCAGCGCCTCGTTCTTCTTGCAGTGGGGGCAGAGGGTGCGCACCAGGCGCTGGGCCATCACCCCCAGGACCGTGGCGTTGATCAGGTAGGACGGCACCCCCAGGTCGAGCAGGCGGGTGATCGCCGAAGGGGCGTCGTTGGTGTGCAGGGTGGACAGCACCAGGTGACCGGTGAGCGCCGCCTGGATGGCCATTTCGGCGGTTTCCAGGTCGCGGATCTCGCCGATCATGATGATGTCCGGGTCCTGGCGCATCAAGGCCCGCACCCCGTCGGCAAAGCCCAGCTCGATGCCGTGCTGCACCTGCATCTGGTTGAAGGCGGACTCGACCATCTCGATCGGGTCCTCGATGGTGCAGACGTTCACCTCCGGGGTGGCCAGCTGCTTGAGGGTGGAATAGAGAGTGGTGGTCTTGCCCGAGCCGGTGGGGCCGGTGACCAGGATGATGCCGTTGGGTTGGGCGGTCATCCACTTCCACTTCTGCTCGTCTTCCTCGGAAAAGCCCAGGTCGATGAAGTCGCGCACCAGCACTTCCGGGTCGAATACCCGCATCACCAGCTTCTCGCCGAAGGCGGTGGGCAGGGTCGACAGGCGCAGCTCGATCTCCTGCCCCGCCGGGGTCAGGGTCTTGATGCGGCCGTCCTGGGGGCGGCGCTTCTCGATCACGTCCATGCGTCCGAGCAGCTTGATGCGGCTGGTCATGGCGGTCATCACCGCCATGGGCACCTGGTACACCTGGTGCAGCACGCCGTCGATGCGGAAGCGCACGATGCCCCGCTCCCGGCGCGGCTCCACGTGGATGTCGGAGGCGCGCTGCTCGAAGGCGTACTGCCACAGCCAATCGACGATGTGCACGATGTGCTGGTCGTTGGCGTCGAGCTGGCGGTTGGTCCCGCCCAGCTGCACCAGCTGTTCGAAGGACGAGAGGCCCGACACCGAGGTGCTGCCCTTCTTCTGGGCGCCCTTGACCGACTTGGCCAGGTTGTAGAACTCCACCAGGAAGCGGGAGATCGCCAGGGGGCTGGCGATCACCGGGCGCACTTTCTTGCGCAGGATGCCGCGCAGCTCCCCCTGCCACTCGGTGAGGAAGGGCTCGGCGGTGGCCACCACCACTTCGTCGGCTCCCACCTCCACCGGCAGGATGGTGAAGCGGCCGGCGTAGGCCGAGGACGCCACCTCGGTCACCGAGGAGACGTCGATCTTGAGCGGATCGATGTGGTAGTAGGGCATGCCCACCCGGCCGGCCAGCCATTCGGCCAGGGTGTCCAGGGTCAGGGGCTTGCCCGAGCGGGCGTCCTTGTAATGCTGGTCGGCCACCACCACCAGGGGATGGACCTGGTCCCGGTAGAGGCGTCGCTCGCGGCCGAGCTTTTCGCCCTCGTCCGGGGTGAGCACCCCATCTTCCATCAGCCACAGCAAGACCCCCTGGAGGGTCAGGCGCTGTTGGCCGTGGCCGCCCCCCCGCCCGCCGCTACCGGCGCCGCTGCCAGAGCGCGACGAGTGGGAAGTGGCGGTGGATGGGGCGCTGGACGGGGGCATGGGACGGATATACCGAAAATGGAAGATGGGGCGCGCCCACCGCCCGCAAGCGGAACGGGCGGAGGCCATGCGGCCGGGATGATTCTCCGCCCGACTCTATCCCAACCGCCTGACACCCTCAATGGCGCCCCGCGCCAGCGGCAGGGCGGGGATGGCAAGCGGTGTGCGACCTGGATGCGGTCGAGCCGCGATCCGGGCGGCCATGGCCCAGGCAACTCGGCCGATCAGGCCGGGTAGTTGGACACCTCGATCAGGTTCAGGTCCGGGTCGCGGAAGTAGAACGACTGTATCGGCCCGACGGCGCCGGTGCGAGCCACCGGGCCTTCGACGATGGTCACCCCGGCGGCGCGCACGTGGGCCATGGCCGCCTCCAGGGGCGTGGCAGTGATGAAGCACAGGTCGGCGGAGCCGGGGGTGGGCCGCTCGGCCTTGGGCTCGAATTCCTTGCCGGCCTGGTGCAGGTTGATCTTCTGCCGGCCGAAGGAAAGGGCGCGGCGCCCGGCACCGAAGGTCACCGCCTCCATGCCCATCACCCGGGCGTAGAAGTCGCAGGTGGCGTCGATGTCGCGGACGGTGAGGACCAGGTGGTCGAGGCGGTCGATCTGCATGGGGTATCTCCGGGGAATGCTGCCGGCGTCGCTGTTATGGATGGCACCGCAACGACCACAGCGGCCGCCGGACACCCCGGGCACCCCAGACACCATCTGCCGGCGGTGGAGGTTAGGCAGTGCCCGGACCGCCAGCTTAACAAACCTCACCGAGCCTGCTGGAAGTCCGCGCCAGTCGGCCATCTCCAGCCCCCCTGCCCGAAGCACCAATGAAAACGGGCATCTCCAGGGATGCCCCTTGAAGATGCCCGTCTGGCGCGGACTTTCGGGGCATGCCCGAAAATCCACGGCATTACTGGCCGCTCACTTGCCGGAGATGGCCAACATCAGCGCGTTCATGCGCTTGACGAAGCCGGCCGGGTCTTCCAGCTGGCCGCCTTCAGCCAGGATGGCCTGTTCGAACAGCAGGTGGGCCCAGTCGTTGAACTGCGCTTCGGCTTCGCCCTTCAAGCGCACCACCGCCGGGTGCTCCGGGTTGATTTCCAGGATCGGCTGGTAGGCCGGGGCCTGCTGGCCGGCCTGCTTGAGGATGCGCGCCAGGTTGCCGGACACGTCGTGCTCGTCGGACACCAGACAGGCCGGGGAATCGGTCAGGCGCAGGGTGATGCGCACGTCCTTGACCTTGTCGCCCAGGGCGCCCTTGACCTTCTCGGTCAGGTCCTTGAACTCGTCGGCGACCTTCTCGGCGGCCTTCTTCTCTTCCTCATCCTCCAGCTTGCCCAGGTCCAGGCCGCCCTTGGCCACGGACTGGAGCTGCTTGCCGTCGAACTCGGTGAGGTGACCCACCACCCACTCGTCCACCCGGTCGGAGAGCAGCAGCACCTCGATGCCCTTCTTGCGGAAGACTTCCAGGTGGGGGCTGTTCTTGGCGGCGGCGAAGGTGTCGGCGGTGACGTAGTAGATCTTCTCCTGCCCTTCCTTCATGCGCGCCACGTAGTCGGCCAGGGACACGGTCTCGTCGGCGGCGTCGGTATGGGTGGAGGCGAAGCGCAGCAGGCCGGCGATGCGCTCCTTGTTGGCGAAGTCCTCGCCCACGCCTTCCTTGAGCACCTTGCCGAATTCCTTCCAGAAGGTGGCGTACTTGTCCTTGTCGGCCTGCTCGTCGCTGTTGGCCAGGCTTTCGAGCATGCCCAGCACCCGCTTCACGCAACCGCCGCGGATGGTGTCGATCTCACGGCTTTCCTGGAGGATTTCCCGGGAGACGTTGAGCGGCAGGTCGTTGGAATCGACCAGGCCGCGCACGAAGCGCAGGTAGGACGGCATCAGCTTCTTGGCATCGTCCATGATGAAGACACGCTTCACATAGAGCTTGACGCCATGGCGCACGCCGCCGTCCTGGCCCCGGTCCCACATGTCGAAGGGGGCGCGGCCGGGGATGTACAGCAGCTGGGTGTATTCCTTGGTGCCCTCGACCTTGGCATGGACCCAGGCAAGCGGGTCCTCGAAATCGTGGGCGACGTGCTTGTAGAAAGCCTTGTACTCGTCCTCGGAAATCTCGGCCTTGGGCCGGGTCCACAGGGCGGAGGCCTGGTTGACCGTCTCGTCCTCGTCCTTGACCACGGACTCGCCCTTCTCCTGGTCCCATTCTTCCTTCTTCATGACGATGGGCAGGACGATGTGGTCGGAGTACTTGCGCACCAGGCTCTTCAGGGTCCAGGCGGAGAGGAACTCGTCCTCGCCCTCTTTCAGGTGCAGGACGATGTCGGTGCCGCGGCCGGCCTTGTCCACCGCTTCCACGGTGTAGTCGCCCAGGCCGGCGGATTCCCACTTGACGCCCTCGCCCGCCGGCAGGCCGGCGCGGCGGGAGATGACGGTGACCTTGTCGGCGACGATGAAGCTGGAGTAGAAGCCGACGCCGAACTGGCCGATCAGGTGGCTGTCCTTCTGCGAATCGCCAGTCAGGCTGGAGAAGAATTCCTTGGTGCCGGACTTGGCGATGGTACCCAGGTGGCGCACCGCCTCGTCACGGCTCATGCCGATGCCGTTGTCGGAGATGGTCAGGGTGCGGGCGGCCTTGTCGTAGGACAGGCGCACCTTCAGGTCGCCGTCGCCCTCGAACAGCTCGGGCTTGCCCATGGCCTCGAAGCGCAGCTTGTCGCAGGCGTCGGAGGCGTTGGAAATCAGCTCGCGGAGGAAGATTTCCTTGTTGGAATAGAGGGAGTGGATCATCAGGTGCAGCAGCTGCTGCACCTCGGCCTGAAAGCCCAGGGTTTCCTTGGTGGCGGTGGTCATGTCGGAACGTGGTCGCGGTTGATGAACGGAACACGCCCCAGATGGGGGCACCGCCGGGGATTTCAAGCCCCCGACGAAAGCGGAGAAAGCGGCGGGTAAAGCGAAGCAAACAGGGGGGCCCAAAGACCAGGAGCCGCCCAGCGCCAGTGCCGGTCAGCTCAGGGCGCCGTTGTTGAACACCGCCTGGTTGCGGCCGTTACGCTTGGCTTCGTAGAGCGCTTCGTCGGCCCGGGCGAAGAGGCGGTCGAGCACGTCGTCCCGCTCCACCCGCACGGTCACGCCGATGCTCACGGTGAGGCGCAGGGGCACGCCGTCGGCAAGCAGGAAGGGGGTGGATGCCACTGCCTGGCGCAGCCGTTCGGCCACCTGCATGGCGCCCACGCCGTCGGTTTCCGGCAGAACCATGGCGAATTCCTCGCCGCCCATGCGGCCGAGCCGGTCCACCTCGCGCACGCCGATTCCCAGGCAGGAGGCGATGTGCTTGAGGGCGGCGTCGCCGGCGGCATGGCCGTAGGTGTCGTTGATGCGCTTGAAGTGGTCCACGTCGATCATCAGCACCGCCAGGGGGTGGCCGAAGCGGCGCGAACGGGCCCACTCCTCGGCCGATGCGTCGAGGAAGCGGGAGCGGTTGGCCAGGCCGGTGAGGGTGTCGGTGGTGGCCAGGCGCTGCAACTCGGCGGAGGCCCGGGAACGCTCGATGGCGATCGCCGCCATCTTGCACGAGTGGTCCAGGGTTTCCTGTTCCAGGGGCGTGGGGCGGCGTGCCTCGTCGAGCAGCAGGGTGAGCACGCCGAGGGTTTCGCGCCCCGGAGACATGATCGGGGTGGACCAGACCGCCGACGCCGCCAGCCGCTCCAGCACCTCCCGGCTCTGGTCGAAGCGGGAATCGGCGGCCACGGCGTCGCTCAGGTGCTGGACGCCGAAGTGCAGGGCCGGACCGCAGGTGGCATCCCCCGGGAACAGCCGGTTGTGTGCCAGGGTCGCCCGGTACCAGGCAGGCAGGGACGGGGCGGCACCGAAGGCCACTGGGATGGCGCCGTCCTCGTCCACCGGGCCGTCGCGCAGCAGCACCATGGCCCGGGCCTGGGACACGGCCTTCTCGATCTTGCTGCACAACAGCTCCAGGGTGCGCTGCAAGGGCGCGTCCTCGGCGATCAGGCGCAGCACCTGGCGCTCCACCGCCAGCATGGTCTCGGCGTGTTTGCGCTCGGTGATGTCCACCGCCGCCGCGATGGTCAGCTGGCGGCGGCCGAGGCGGATGGCGCGGCGGTACGACAGGTAATGGCGCGGAGTGCCGCTGTCGCCGGCCATGCGCTCCTCGCGCACCACCACCTTGCCCGTCTGGGCGGCCTTCTGGTCGTCTTCGCGCAGGCGCTTGACCGCTTCCTCGGGCAGCACGTCCGAATCGAGCAGCCCGACCAGGTCGGGCTTGCCCTTGCCCAGCACGGCGGCGGCGGCCTCGTTGACCACCACGAAGCGGCCGGACTCGTCGCGCACGGTAAGCATCACCGGCAGGGTGTCGAGGATCGACTCGGTCAGGTTGGACTGCTGGGCCAGTTGCTGCCGGCTTTCCGCCAGGTCCTGCTCGGAGCGACGCTGCTCGGACAGGTCCGAGAAGACGCAGATGTAATTGGAAACGATGCCAGCAGCGTTGCGCACGGCGGTGATGGTCATGGATTCCGGATAGATCTCACCGTTCTTGCGCCGGTTCATGATCTCGCCCCGCCACTCGCCGTGCCGGGCGATCTGCTCGTACATGGTTTCGTAAAAGCTCCGGTCGTGCAGGCCGGATTTGAGCAGGCGGGTGTCGCACCCCACCGCCTCCTCGGCCTCGTAGCCGGTGATCAGGGAGAACGCCGGGTTCACCGAGCGGATCGTCTGGCGATGGTCGGTGATCATGATCGCTTCCAGGGAGGCCTCGGCCACCTTGGAAGCCAGCGCCAGGGCTTGCTCCGACTTCTGTAGGCGCAGGGCCTGGTCGGCCAGGGCAGCCTGGAGCTCGCGCACGTATTCCTGCTCGACGCTGTCGAGGATGTCGGCGTAGCTGAGCAGGCCGACGACACTGCCGTCCGCGCCCTGGACCCCCAGGTGGCGGATGCGCCGTTCGGCGAAGAGTTGGCGCGCCTGGTAGAGGGTGGCGTCCCGGGGTACCACCACCAGGGGGAAGGAGGCCACCCGCCCGGCGTTGAGGTTCAGGGTGCCCTGGCTGATCAGGCGCAATACGTCCTGACCGGTGAGGATGCCGAGCACCCCCTTGGCGGAGACGATGGCCGCATCGCTGCGCGCCTGGCGCATCTGGGCCACCACCTGGGACATGGGCGCTTCGGCGTCCACCTGCAAGGGCCGGCTCTTGACCACCGACTCGACGTTGCGCAGATGTACGTAGAACTCGATGCCCTGGTTGTTCACCACGTCGGTCTGGGACACCACGCCGAGGGGCCGCCCGGCGTCGTCCACCACCAGCAGGTGGCGGATGCTGTCCTGCTTGAAGCGGACCGCCGCCTCGCCCAGGGTGGCGCCCTCGCCCAGGGTCTTCACCGGCGAGCTCATCACCTCGGCCACCGGCCGCTCCAGAGCGTTGGGGTTGTTGAAGTCGAGGGACAGGGCGTCCTTTTCGGTCCAGATGCCGAGAATCCGCTCGGGCATGGCCTCGTCCACCACCAGGATCGAGCCGCAGCGGGCCTCGTGCATGCGCGAGGCGGCCACCGCCAGGGAAGTGTCCGGGCTGCACACCAGCAGCTCACGCTGGAGGATGCGCGCAACCGGCAGGTCGTAATGCATGAGTGTGCTCAATCCCAGACCTCGTAGCGAATCTCGACAATCTCGATTTCCCGCAGCCCCGCCGGGCTCTGGAAACGTACCACGTCCCCTTCCCGGGCCTTGAGCAGCGCCCGGGCCAGGGGAGAAATCCAGCTGATGCGGCCCCGGGTCACGTCGGCCTCGTCCACCCCGACGATGGTGTAGGTGGCCTCGCCACCCGTTTCGTCGCACACCTGCACGGTGGCGCCGAAGAACACCTGCTCCACGTTCTCCTGCCGGCTCGGGTCCACCACCTGGGCGATGTCCAGCCGCTTGGTGAGGAAGCGGATGCGGCGGTCGATCTCGCGCAGGCGCTTCTTGCCGTACAGGTAGTCGCCGTTCTCGGAACGGTCGCCGTTGCTCGCCGCCCAGGACACCACCTCGACCACCTTGGGCCGTTCCCGCTTGATCAGGTCGTCCAGTTCGGCCTTGAGCCGGGCGAAGCCCGATGGCGAGATGTAGTTGCGGGTGCCTTGAGGCAGGCGCAGCGCCGGGGCGAGGTCCTCGTCCTCGTCGTCTCCGTCGCTTTCCCGTACGAATGCCTTGTTCATGGCTGGCCGCAAAACCTCGATTCTAGGCGATCGCCGGGGCGACCACCACCTGCAACGCAAAACGCCAACGCCCGACACATGGCCGGGCGCTGGCGGCAAAACCCGGCGGCCGGGCCGCCGGAATGCTTAGAAGCCGATCTGGAAAGCCTGAACGTCGATGCGCACCGTGGGCCGCTGCAACACGGCCGCGGTATTGCGGGCGAAGCTCTGGCCCCAGGAATTGCCGGCGCCGAAGCGGGATTCGCCGCCGTACTTGGCCACGTTGAGAATCTTGTCGATGATCAGCACCTTGCCCATGGGGTTGGTGGGCTCGCATTCCAGTTCGACGAATTCCTTGTCGAACCACTGCCGCGCCTCTGCCTCGCTGGTGCCTTGCAGGTCGGTTTCGGTGAAGCGGAAGGAATACTCCCGGTCCCGGCCATAAACCACCACCACGTCATACTGCATTGTCCCCTCCTTGCTTGAATTGTGGATGTGCTGAGAGAACCCCATTCTAACGCCAAAGCCGGCGCCGCCAAGAGGCCCCGCGCCGGTGCCCGCCCCCCGCGCCGCCGATGCCAGTAAACGATTGTTTTTGTCATTGCCCCGCCCTACCATTGCGGGCAATGCTTCGGAGACCCACGCCGTGACCCTCACCCCGGAAGAAACCGCGGAAATTCAATCCCGTCTGCGCAACCTGCAGATGGAGCACCGGGATCTCGACGAGGTCATCGCCCGCCTGACGGTCAATCCGCCCAACGACCAGTTGCTCATCCGGCGTCTCAAGAAGCGCAAGCTCTACCTCAAGGACCGCATCACCCAGCTTGAAGGCATGCTGGTCCCCGACATCCCGGCCTGAGCCCGCGCAACCGCGCTCGGCCCCACCACTTAGGAGACCTCCCATGGCCGGAATCGACGGCTATTCGCTGGATACGCTCGCCCTGCACGCCGGCACCCCGCCCGACCCCGCCACCGGCGCCCGGGCCCTGCCGATCCACCTGACCACCTCCTTCGTCTTCCGCGACGCCGACCACGCCGCCGCCCTGTTCGACCTGGAGCGGGCCGGCCACGTCTATTCGCGCATTTCCAACCCCACCGTGGCCGCCTTCGAGGAGCGCATCGCCGCCCTGGAAGGGGGCATCGGTTCGATCGCCACCGCCAGCGGCCAGGCCGCCCTGTTCCTCGCCCTGTCCACCCTGATGGGGGCCGGCGGCCACGTGGTCGCCTCCCGGGCCCTATACGGCGGCTCCCACAACCTGCTCGCCTACACCCTGCCCCGCTTCGGCATCACCACCACCTTCGTCGATCCCCGGGACCCGGACGCCTGGCGCGCCGCCATCCGCCCCGAGACCCGGGCCTTCCTGGCCGAGACCCTGGGCAACCCGACCCTGCCGGTGCTCGACATCCCCGCCGTCGCGGCCATCGCCCACGAGGCCGGCATCCCCCTGGTGGTGGACGCCACCCTGACCCCGCCGACCCTGCTGCGCCCCTTCGACCACGGTGCCGACATCGTGGTGCACTCCGCCACCAAGTACCTGTCCGGCCACGGCACCGTGGTGGGCGGCGTAGTGGTGGACGGCGGCCGCTTCGACTGGGAGGCCAACGCCGACCGCTTCCCCCTGCTCACCGCGCCCTACGACGGTTTCCACGGCATGGACTTCGCCGAGGAATCGCCGGTGGCGGCCTTCCTGCTGCGTGCCCGGCGCGAGGGCCTGCGCGACTTCGGCGCCTGCCTGTCGCCGATGAACGCCTTCCAGATCCTGCAAGGCATGGAAACCCTGGGCATCCGCATGGAACGCCACTGCGCCAACGCCCGCACCGTGGCCACCTTCCTCGCCGACAGCCCGGTGGTGGAATCGGTGTCCTACCCGGAACTGGCCACCCACCGCGACCACGCCCTGGCGCAGAAGCTGCTGCCCAAGGGCTGCGGCGGGGTGATGACCTTCGACGTGCAGGGCGGCCGCGAGGCCGGCAAGCGCCTGATCGAATCCCTGCGCCTGTTCTCCCACCTGGCCAACGTGGGCGACGCCAAGTCCCTGGTGATCCACCCGGCCACCACCACCCACTTCCGCATGGACGACGCCAGCCTGGCTCAGGCCGGTATCGGCCCAGGCACCATCCGCCTGTCGGTGGGCCTGGAAGATCCGGCCGACCTGATCGAGGACCTCTCCCGCGGCCTGGCCGCCGTCGCCAAGCTGCTCAAGGGCTGAGCCCGAAACCGGACCGATCATGGAACTGACCGTCAACCACCATCCCGTCTTCGTCTACACCGGCGGCGTCGCTTTCGATCCCGCCCGCCCCGCCGTGGTGTTCATCCACGGCGCTGCCCACGACCACAGTGTGTGGGCGTTGCAGACCCGCTACCTGGCCCACCACGGCTACGCCGTGCTGGCCCCGGACCTGCCGGGCCACGGCCGCTCCGGCGGCGAGCCCCTGGCTTCGGTGGAAGCCCTGGCCGACTGGGTGATCGCCCTGCTCGACGCCGCCGGCGTGGAAAAGGCCATGCTGGCAGGCCACTCCATGGGCGCCATGACCGTCCTCGAAGCCGCCGCCCGCCACCCGGCCCGGGTAAGCAAGATCGCCCTGCTCGGCGCGGCCTTTCCCATGGGCGTTTCCGAGGCCCTGCTCGCGGCCGCCCAGGACGATCCGGAAACGGCCTACAAGATGGTCAACCTGTGGTCCCACGCCCCCGCCACCCACGTCGGCGGCAACCCCAACCCAGGGGTGTGGCAAACGGGCCTCAACCTGGCGATCATGCGCCGCTCCAGGCCCGGCGTGCTGCACCGGGACCTGCTCAACTGCCAGGCCTACCTGGGTGGGCTGGAAGCCGCCGCCAAGGTGGCCTGCCCGGCCCTGCTGGTGTGCGCCGAGCGGGACCTGATGACCCCGCCCCGGGCCGTCCAGGGGCTGCGCGACGCCATTCCCGGCGTCAAGGTGGCGACCATCGCCGGGGCCGGCCATGCCATGATGGCCGAGCGCCCCGACGCAGTGCTCGATGCCCTGCGGGCCTTCGTCTGACCTTCCGGAAAGCGCCATGACCCGCCCCGCCCACCTCCCCATGCTGCCCACCCTGCCAAGCCTTGCATTGGTGGCCGTCCTGGTACTGGCCGGCCCGGCCCGGGCGCAGGCCCAGGAACTCCCCCCCCTCTCCCGGGGCCAGACCCTCTACCTGCCGGTGTATTCCCACCTGTGGCACGGCAACCGGGACAAGCAGGGGCGGCCGGAAATCGTTTACCTGTCGGCCCTGGTCAGCATCCGCAACACGGACCCGACCCGCTCCCTGCGCGTCACCCAGGCCCGCTACTACGACACCGCCGGCAAGTCCCTGCGCGACTTCGTCAGCCAGCCCCAGACCGTGCCGCCCCTGGGCACCCTGGAGCTGTTCATCGAGCGGCGCGAGGCCGAGGGCGGTTCCGGCGCCAACTTCCTGATCCGCTGGCAGGCCGACGGGGCCATCAACCCGCCCCTGGTGGAAGCGGTGCACACCGACCTCTACGGCAACCGGGCCATCTCCTTCTCCACCCAGGGCCGGCCGATCAACGCTGGCGAGTAAATTTCCCGCACCCACCGTCAACGGCAACGGCCTCCCACGGGAGGCCGTTCGTCTTTCCACAACGGCACCGTGCCCGACATCCGGCCGGGCACGACGCGGGGATACGGCAGCAACCTCAGCGGGCGGCGGCCCGGCTGTCAGGGACCACCCAACGGCCCTTGACCTTGCACATCACCTCGTCCTGGCTGCCGCGGGTCTGGCCGTGGGCATTCTCGATGCGCACCTGGCGGCACCCTTCCCGCCCTTCCGGCGCCGCGCCCGGGGTGACGCTGCCGCTGCTCCCGGTCTTGTCGTTGCGCCAGGTCACGGTCTGGCCGTCCGGCGCATTGTCCAGAGCGTCCTGAAGGGTTTTCTGCATCAGCGCCGTATCGACCTTGGTGAACTTGCCCACGGCGGTGTTCTTGAGGAAGTCGGTATTGCCGGCCAGTGCCGCTCCGGACAGGCACGCCAACAGGACGGCAGATACGCGGGATACGCCAACGCAACGACGATGGAAGGTGCTGCGGATAGTCACCATGGTTTCCTCCATGTGGATTTAACCGGGCCAGCTTGCACCACCGTCACGGCCTGCACAAGCAAAACGGCCCGCGGATCACTCCGGCGGGCCGTTCGCGGCACTGGCGGCAGGATCGGTCAGAGCACCAGGCTGCCCAGCCACCAGGCGATGGCCGCCACCAGGGCGCTGGCCGGAATGGTCAGAATCCACGCCCAGACGATGCCCCCCGCCACGCCCCAGCGCACGGCGGACACCTTGCGCGCCGAGCCCACGCCGACGATAGCGCCGGTGATGGTGTGGGTGGTGGAGACGGGAATACCCAGCATGGTGGCCAGGAACAGGGTGATGGCCCCGCCGGTTTCGGCGCAGAAACCGCCCACGGGCTTGAGCTTGGTGATGCGCTGGCCCATGGTCTTGACGATGCGCCAGCCGCCGAACAGGGTGCCCAGGCTGATGGCCACGTAGCAGGCCACCACCACCCAGACCGGGATCGGGTCGCTCTTGCCGGTCATTCCGGCGGCGATGAGCAGCATCCAGATGATGCCGATGGTTTTCTGCGCATCGTTGCCGCCGTGCCCCAGGCTGTAGAGGCCCGCCGAGATCAGTTGCAGGCGGCGGAACCAGCGGTCGATCTTGCGCGGGGTGGTGCGGCGGAACAGCCAGGCCACCACCACCATCAGCAAGGTCCCGAGCAGGAAGCCGAGCAGGGGCGAGACGAAGATGAAAGCCACGGTCTTGAGGATGCCGCCGGCGATCAGGGAATCGGGACCGGCCTTGGCCAGGCCCGCCCCCACCAGCCCGCCGATCAGGGCATGGGACGAGGACGAGGGGATGCCGTAGTACCAGGTGATGATGTTCCAGACCACGGCGCCGATCAGGGCGCCGAAGACCACCACGTGGTCCACGATGGAAGGGTCGATGGTGCCCTTGCCGATAGTGGTGGCCACGTTGAGGTGGAACACCGCCACGGCGATGAAATTGAACATGGCCGCCCAGGCGACGGCTTGGTGGGGTTTGAGTACGCCGGTGGAGACGACGGTGGCGATGGCGTTGGCCGCATCATGAAACCCGTTCATGAAGTCGAAGGCCAGCGCCAACGCCACCAGCACGATCACGACCCCCAGGCTGATGGTCACGGTATCCATGGGAGTCGATCAGGAGTTTTCGAGGACGATGCCTTCGATGATGTTGGCCACATCCTCGCAGCGGTCGGTGACGGTTTCGAGGATTTCGTAGATGGCCTTGAGCTTGATCAGCTGGCGCACGTCCGGCTCGTCGCGGAACAGCCGCGAGATGGCGCCGCGCATGACCCGGTCGGCGTCGGATTCGAGCCGGTCGATTTCCTGGCAGGTCTTGAGAATGGCCTGGCCCTGGTCGAGGGTGGGCAGGAGCGACACGGCGTGGCGCACCCGCTCGCAACAGGACAGGCAGATCTCGGCCAGCTGCTTGGCTTCCGGCGTGCCGCGGCGGATGTCGTAGAGAGTCAGGGTCTGGGCGGCGTCCTGGATCAGATCGAGGATGTCGTCCATGCGGGTGATCAGCTGGTGGATCTCGTCCCGGTCCAGGGGGGTGATGAAGGTCTTGTGCAGCAGCGAGACCGTCTCGTGGGTGATCTTGTCGGCCCGGGTCTCGGCGATGTCCACCGCCTCGGCGTTGGCCCGAGTTTCCTCTTCGGACTTGCCTAGCTGGGTCATCAGCCCGACCAGCGCTTGGCCGCCCTGGACGATCAGCTCGGCGTGGGCATTGAACAGGTCAAAAAATTTGCCCTCTTGGGGCATGAAGCGACCGAACATGGGGGGTGTCGTGAAATAAAAAAGAAATATTTTACACCCTCCCCCACCGCCCTCGCTTCCCTCTGCCTGACTTTTGTTGAAATCGAAAAGCGGGACGGGCAAAAACACCGTATCGCGTTTCTTTGCCAACCGACTTCATGCCCTTGTCACCGTAATCGCTTATGATCAAGTTATTCTGCATTGCAAACTTTGATGTGGAATGTGCCTTGATCAATATCAAACCGGTCATGTTGCACTGCAACTAAAGTAGCCGAATAACCCCCGGACCATTTTCATAAGGGATACTCCATGTTTAACCTGAACGGAAAAAAAGGCCTCGTGGTTGGCGTCGCCAACGATAAAAGCATCGCCTACGGCTGCGCCAAGGCCTTTCGGAGCTGCGGCGCCGAAATTGCCCTGACCTACCTGAACGCCAAGGCCGAACCCCATGTTCGCCCCCTGGCCGAATCCCTGGGCGCAAGCCATTTCCTGCCCCTCGACGTGGAACAACCCGAGCAGATGGAGGCGGTTTTCGCAGCCCTCGAAGAAAGCTGGGGGAAACTCGACTTTCTCGTCCACTCCATCGCCTTCGCCCCGCAAAACGACCTGCACGGCCGCGTGGTGGACTCCAGCCGCGAGGGCTTCCTGCGCGCCATCGACATCTCCGCCCACTCCTTCGTGCGCATGGCCAAGCTGGCCGAGCCCCTGATGAAGGACGGCGGCTGCCTGCTGACCATGAGCTACCTGGGCGCCGACGAAGTGGTCGAAAACTACGGCATCATGGGTCCGGTCAAGGCCGCCCTGCAGTCCGCCACCCGTTACCTGGCCTCGGAGCTGGGCCCCCAGGGCATCCGCGTGCACGCCATCTCCCCGGGTCCCCTGCTGACCCGGGCCGCCTCCGGCATCGCCCACTTCGACCACCTGATGCAGGACGCCATCGAGCGCTCGCCCCTGCACCGCCTGGTGTCGATCGACGACGTGGGCGCCCTGGCGGCCTACCTGGTCAGCGACGTGGCCACCACCCTGACCGGCGGCACCATCTATATTGATGGCGGTTACAACATCGTCGGCGGCTGACGCCGCACGGCATCCGCTCCCGACCCCCTGACCCGGAGGCCCCATGCACAGCCAGAACCAAGACGACTTCATCGAGAACCGCACGTACGACGAGATCAAGGTGGGAGATTCCTCCCACCTGGTGCGGACCCTGCGTCCCGAGGACATCCAGCTCTTCGCCGTGATGTCCGGCGACGTGAACCCCTCGGTGGTGGACCCGGAATTCGCCGCCAGCGGCCTGTTCCGCGAAGTGGTGGCCCACGGCATGTGGTCGGGAGCACTCATTTCCACCGTGCTCGGCACCCAGTTCCCCGGCCCGGGCACCATCTACATCGACCAGACCCTGCACTTCTCCCGGCCGGTGACCATTGGCGACACCATCACCATCACTATCACCGCCCAGCAGAAGTTCGATCACAACAAGCACATCCTGTTCGACTGCGTCTGCATCAACCAGGAAGGCCTGCAAGTGGTGCGCGGCACCGCCGAGGTGCTGGCCCCCACCGAAAAGATCCGCCGGCCGCGCATGCACCTGCCGCAGATCACCATCGCCGACAAGGAAGCCCGCTACCAGGCCCTGATCGCCCGGGCCCGGGGCGACAAGCCGGTGGAAGTGGCGGTGGCCCACCCCTGTGACCCCGAATCCCTGAAAGGCCCGATCCAGGCCGCCCGGGAAGGGCTGATCGACCCGATCCTGGTCGGTCCCGAAGCCAAGATCCGCCAGCTGGCCGAAGAACTGGGCCTGGACATTTCGCCCTACCGCATCGTCAACACCCGCCACAGCCACGAATCCGCCGCCCTGGCGGTGACCCTGGTGCGCAACGGCGACGCCGAGGCGCTGATGAAGGGCAGCCTGCACACCGACGAGCTGATGGGCGAGGTGGTGGCGCGCACCACCGGGCTGCGCACCGAGCGGCGCATCTCCCACGTCTTCTACATGGACGTGCCGACCTACCACAAGCCGATCATGATCACCGACGCGGCGATCAACATCGCCCCGACCCTGGAAGACAAGGTCCACATCACCCAGAACGCCATCGACCTGGCCCACGTGCTCGGCATCGAGCAGCCCAAGGTGGCGATCATGTCGGCGGTGGAAACGGTCAATCCCAAGATCCAGTCCACCCTGGAGGCCGCCGCCCTGTGCAAGATGGCCGACCGGGGCCAGATCAAGGGCGGTCTGCTCGACGGCCCCCTGGCCTTCGACAACGCCGTGTCGATCGTCGCCGCCAAGACCAAGGGCATCAAGTCCGCGGTGGCCGGCGACGCCGACATCCTGATGATGCCCGACCTGGAGTCCGGCAACATGGTGGCCAAGCAGCTCGAATACCTGGCCAACGCCCTGTCCGCCGGCATCGTGCTGGGCGCCCGGGTACCCATCGTGCTCACCTCCCGGGCCGACACCGCCGAGACCCGCACCGCCTCCTGCGCCATCATGGCCCTGATGGCCCAGGCCGCCCGCAAGAAGGGAGACGCTGCATGAGCCTGCCCCCGTACTATCCCGACAACGAGAAGCCCTGCGTCCTGACCCTCAACGCCGGCTCCTCGTCGATCAAGTTCTCCCTGTTCGAACTCAACGCCACCGCCCCGGCCCTGGTCGGCCAGATCGACGGCATCGGCGCCCAGCCCCACATCAAGGCCAAGGACGGCGCCGGCAACAAGCTCGACGATGTGGACCTGGACATCACCGGCTCCCAGGAGCGCCAGCACCACCAGGCCCTGCTCTACCTGGTGAAGTGGCTGCGCAGCCACGGCGAAGGCTGGAAGGCCAAGGGCGTCGGCCACCGGGTGGTGCACGGCGGCGAAAAGTACGCCGCTCCGGTGCTGCTCACCCCGGAAATCCGCCGCGAACTGACCTCCTTCGTGTCCCTGGCGCCCCTGCACCAGCCCCACAACCTGGACGGCATCGACGCCATCGGCGAGATCCTGCCGGACGTGCCCCAGATCGCCTGCTTCGACACCGCCTTCCACCGCAGCCAGCCGGTGCTGGCCCAGACCTTCGCCCTGCCCCGGGCGCTGACCGACGAGGGGGTCAAGCGCTACGGTTTCCACGGCCTCTCCTACGAGTACATCGCCCGCAGCCTGCCTGCCCACACCGACCGGGCCGACGGCCGGGTAGCGGTGGCCCACCTGGGCAACGGCTCCAGCATGGCCGCCATGGTCGGGCGCAAGAGCGTCGCCTCCACCATGGGCTTCACCGCGGTGGACGGCCTGATGATGGGCACCCGCACCGGTAACCTGGACCCGGGCGTGGTGCTCTACCTGCTCGAAGAAAAGAAGATGGATGCCGCCGCCATCACCAAGCTGCTCTACAAGCAGTCCGGGCTGCTCGGGGTTTCCGGCATCTCCCAGGACATGCGCGAACTGCTGGCCTCGGACCACCCCCACGCCAAGGAGGCGGTGGACCTGTTCTGCTACCGCATCTCCCGGGAACTGGGTTCCCTGGCGGCGGCGGCCGGCGGCCTAGACGTGCTGGTGTTCACCGCCGGCATCGGCGAGCACGCCGCCCCGGTGCGCGAGCAGGTCTGCGCCCAGGCCGGCTGGCTGGGCATCAAACTCGACCGGGAGGCCAACAACGCCCCCTCCAAGCTGCCGCGCCGCATCAGCACACCGGACAGCGCAGTGGAGGTGCTGGTGCTGCCCACCGACGAGGAATGGATGATCGCCCACCACACCCAGCACCTGCTCGGGCTGTAAGGGCAGCGCCCCCGTTGGGGACGCACCGCGGGGGCCGCCGGCGCAATCAGCCGGCGGCCCCCGCGCCGTTTCAGAAAGTGGGGCGCGTTGCGACGCGAGGAAGCGGCGAGCCTCATCGCCAAACCCCGCGCCAGTAGCCGATCTCCAGGCAACCGCTCTGCGCATCGAGCATCGGCGCCACTTTCCGGATGCCATGCCCGAAGGTCCGCGCCCCGCCTAGGTTTCCGGGCAGCGGCAAATTGGGGGAACAGCGGGCGGAGGCAACGAACGCCCGCCCCGGTTCAGCCTTCCAGCCGCCCGGCGTTGAGCTTCAACACCCGGGAGCAGCGGGCCGCCAGGTGTTCGTCATGGGTCACGAGGATCAGGGTAGTGCCCTCGTCGGCGTTGAGGGCGAACATCAGGTCGATGATCTTCTCGCCGGTGGCCGCGTCCAGGTTGCCGGTGGGCTCGTCGGCCAGCACCAGCCGGGGCGAGGTGGCGAAGGCCCGGGCGATGGCGACGCGCTGCTGCTCGCCGCCGGACAAATGCTTGGGGGTGTGGGAAAGCCGGTGCTCCAACCCGACCCGGGCCAGCCAGCCCCGGGCCACCGCCGCGGCGTCGCGCCGGCCGGCCAGCTCCAGGGGCAGCATCACGTTTTCCAGGGCCGACAGGGCCGGCAGCAGCTGGAACGACTGGAAAACAAAGCCCAGGTGCTGGCCGCGCAGGATCGCCCGGCGGTCCTCGGACAAGGGCGCCAGGTCGATGCCGGCCAGGCGCACCTGGCCGCCGCTGGGGGTGTCCAGGCCGGCCAGCAGGCCGAGCAGGGTGGACTTGCCCGAGCCGCTCGCCCCCACCACCGCCACCGTTTCCCCCGGCCTCACGGCAAAGCTGATCTCGTGCAGAATGGGCAACGGCGCGCCTTCGGCGGTGGTCACGGTCTTCGACAACGCCACCGCCTCGATCACCGGGGCCGGCGCCGACGCCGATGCTTCAGCCGCGCCGGAAGGCGTGGCGGCTTCCAACAGGGAACTGGCAGTAACCATGGATAAGGACATGAAGAGGATGAACGGCGGGGCGGATCGCCCCTCGGCCCGGAGCGGGCGGACCCCCGGCATTATCGCCCGGATCGGGCGCCGGCTGGCAGGCGAGGCCGAGCGCCCCGGGCCGGGCCATTCCGCCCGCCGCGCCGCGCTGCGCCTGATCCTGCTGGCGGCCCTGCCCCTGATCGGGATCGCCCTGCCCGCCCCCGCCCTGGCGACGGGGGCCGCGCCGCGCACCGTGCTGGTGTTCGGCGATTCCCTGTCCGCCGGCTACGGCATCCGCCAGGATGCGGCCTGGCCGTCCCTGTTGGCCAAGCGGCTGAAAACCAAGGCGCCGGGCTACACCGTGCTCAACGCCAGCATTTCCGGCGAGACCACGGCCGGCGGCGTATCGCGTCTGCCGCCGCTGCTGGCGAAACACAAGCCGGCGGTGGTGGTGATCGAGCTGGGCGCCAACGACGGCCTGCGCGGCCTGCCGGTGGGCGAGATGAAGAAGAACCTGGTGACCATGACCCGGGCGGCCAAGGCCGCCGGCGCCAAGGTGCTGCTGGTGCGCATCGAGCTGCCGCCCAACTACGGGGCCTACGCCCGCACCGTGGGGGCGGCCTTCGATGAGGTGGCCAAGGCGGAAAAATTGCCGGTGCCGCCCTTCCTGCTCGATCAGGTAGCGAGCGACCGCCGCCTGTTCCAGGCCGACGGCCTGCACCCGGTGGCCGAGGCCCAGGGCCGGCTGCTCGACAACGTCTGGCCAGCCCTGGCGCCCCTGCTCAAATAAGGGAGCTACATGCTGGCCTTGCCTCGTGCAAGGTAAAGGCGAGGCGAAGCGCCAAGACACCGAGGGGCGCCAGGTCGGACGGCGAATCGCTGTTCCTTGGTGAAGCGTGGTGCTCTTGGTGCCTTGGTGGTTCGCTTTTCAGCATTGTCTTCACCTGGCGCCGGCCCAATCGGCAACGCCGGGTTTCGCCTGACGGCGAGCTACTTTCTGTCCGGCGACAGAAAGTAGCCAAAGAACGCCGTGCCCGCTCCCCCGCCGGCAGACCAATAAAGCCGGCCTGCCGGTGCCCTGCGCTACTCGCCCGGGACGGGGGCTGCGGAACTCGGCCTGCGGCCTCGGACAGTCCTCGCCCTTTTCCGTCCCGGCCTGCGTTGCTCGGCGGGGCAGAAGGGCGCACGGGAGTGCTCGGTTTGAGGCACTGCCCGGAAAGCCACGACTGGCGCGGCGTTTGAAGGCATGCCGGCCGAGAGCCGCGCCGGTATTGGCTTAGCGTGAAGGTGCCTTGTAGATCGAGTATTGGCGCGCCTTTCCAGGCCGGGCACAAAAACTGACCACTGCATAGACACCTGCCTTCCCGCCGCGCCTCTGCAACTCTGGTTGCTCGCGGTTCAGCCGGTTTCCTCGGAGCCCCCTTGGGGTCCGGGGCGCCTTGGCGGTCCGCGTCTCAGCGCTTAGGGCGTCAAACAGACACGCCCCTTAGACAAGCCGTAGGCGCGGCGCTTCGCTTGCCGTTGCGGCCAGCTCGCCGATGGCGGCGGCCTCGGCGAAGCCGGCCTCGCGGAAGGTGGCCAGCACCGCTTCGACCTGGTCCGGCGCGCAGGCCACCAGCAGGCCGCCGGAGGTCTGGGGATCGGTCACCAGCTTCTGTTCCCAGCCGTTGGCGTCCATACCCGGGGCCAGTTCCACCTGGTCGCCGTAGCCGGCCCAGTTGCGGGTGGAAGCGCCGGTGGCAATGCCGTCCTTGACGTGGGCCACGGCCTCGTCGATCAGGGGCAGGTCGGCGAAGCGTACCCGGGCATCCAGCGTCGAGCCGCGGCAGATTTCCAGCAGGTGGCCGGCCAGGCCGAAGCCGGTGACGTCGGTCATGGCATGGACCGCGTCCAGCCCGGCCAGGGTGGCGCCCACCTTGTTGAGGGTGGTGGTCCAGCGCACCATGGTCTGGTAGCCCTCGGGAGTCAGCTTGCCCTTCTTCAGCGCCGCCGAGAGGATGCCCACGCCCAGGGGCTTGCCCAGGATCAGCACGTCGCCGGCTTGGGCCCGGTCGTTGCGCTTGACCCGCTCGGGATGGACCACGCCCAGGCCGACCAGGCCGTAGATCGGCTCCAGCACGTCGATGGAGTGGCCGCCGGCCACGGGAATGCCGGCCTCGCGGCAGATGCTGGCGCCACCTTCGAGGATGCGCCCGATCACGTCCAGGGGCAGCTTGTCGAGGGGCATGCCCACCAGGGCCAGGGCCAGCACCGGGGTGCCGCCCATGGCGTAGACGTCGGACAGGGCGTTGGTGGCGGCGATGCGGCCGAAGTCGTAGGGGTCATCGACGATCGGCGTGAAGAAGTCGGTGGTGGCCACCAGGGCCTGGCTGTCGTTGAGCCGGTACACCGCCGCGTCGTCGCTCGATTCGGTGCCCACCAGCAGGTCCGGGGGAATCACCCCGGGAGGCATGGTGGCGAGGATTTTTTGCAGGACGGCAGGGGCGATTTTGCAGCCGCAGCCGCCGCCATGGGAAAATTGCGTCAGTTTGACTTCCATGATGTCCTCTCCCGGGCGTCCCACCGAGCCGAACCAAGTCGGCCACGTAATTGGCGGGCTTCACGCCACGGAATCTAAGTCCATGAAAAACGGGGTTGCCACCGTAGCACAGCTTGCGGAATTCGACGAAATCATCGACGTCCGCTCCCCCCTCGAATTCGCCGAAGACCACATCCCCGGCGCCATCAACTGTCCTGTGCTGAACGACGAGCAGCGGGCCGAGGTGGGCACCCTGTACAAGCAGGTGTCTCCCTTCGAGGCCAAGAAGCTCGGCGCCGCCTACATCTCGGCCAACATCGCCGCCCACCTGCGCGAACGCTTCCTCGACCGGCCCAAGGGCTGGAAGCCCCTGGTCGCCTGCTGGCGGGGCGGAATGCGCTCCGGCGCCATGGTCACCGTGTTCCGCTCCATCGGCTGGAACGCCCAGCAGCTCGAAGGCGGCTACAAGGCCTACCGTCACATGGTGGTCGCCGACCTGGAAACGCTGCCGCCGCGCTTTGCCTGGAAGGTGGTGGCCGGCGCCACCGGCAGCGGCAAGAGCCGGGTGCTGCACCACCTGGCCGCCGCCGGCGCCCAGGTGCTCGACCTGGAAGCCCTGGCCTGCCACAAGGGCTCGGTGCTGGGCGTGCTGCCCGGCGCCCCCCAGCCCAGCCAGAAATGGTTCGAGACCGGGCTGCGCCAGGCCCTCCAGGGGTTCGACGCGGCCCGACCGGTGTACGTGGAGGCCGAATCGCGCAAGATCGGCAAGGTGCACGTGCCCGAAGCCCTGATCACCGCCATCCGCGGCGGCGCCTGCCGGGTGGTGTCGGCCAGCGTGCCGGCCCGGGTGGACTTCCTGCTGCGCGACTACGACTACTTCCTGGCCGATCCGGAATGGCTGGTGCAGCGCCTGGGCGGCCTCAAGGCCCTGCGCGGCGGCGAGACCATCGCCCGCTGGAGCGAGCTGGCCCGGGCCGGCAACTTCCGCGCCCTGGTGGAAGAACTGCTCACCGGTCACTACGACCCCCTCTACGCCGCCTCCCAGGACCGCAACTACACCGGCCTGGCCACCTCCCGGGAATTCGCCACCGACGACCTGTCGGAAACCGGCATCGCCGCCCTGGCCGCCAGCATCCTGGCGGCCGACACCCAGGACGCTGTGGACGCCACGGTCACGGCCTGACGCAGGTCGGATTGTTCTAGCAGGCGCCACCAGGTGCCGCTGCCTCCGCCACCGTGGCTTGCCCGGCAGCCCACGTTCACCTGAAGGACCGGCGGGGCGGCAGGCCCACCCCGCCAAAGTCAGCGCCAGGCGCGGACTTTCAGGCAGGCATCGCGGAACGCAAGAGCTGGCGCGGCTCTCCAGCCATGCCATGCGGAAAGCCAGGCTGGGCGCGGGGTTTCAGAATCAAGGCAATCCGCACGCCCGATCCCCCTTCCCTCAGGCCGCCGCCAGCCGGGCCGCCTGGCGCCGCCGGCCCCAGGCATTGAGCGCCAGGGCCGCCCCCATCACCGCGCCGCCGGCCAGCAGCCGGCCCAGGTCGGTTTCGTGGCGCCACACCAGCAGGCTCAGGGCCAGGCCGGCGGGGATGTGCATGTTGTTCATGATGCCCAGGGTGCCCGCATCCACCTGGCAGGCGCCCTTGTTCCAGAAGTAGAAGCCCAGGGCCGAGGCGCCCAGTCCCATGAAGGCGAGCACGCCCCATTGCAGGCCGGTGGCGGGCAGTTTGGCCGGATTGCCGAAGATCAGGAACGACGGCAGGGCCACCGCCAGGGCGCCAAGGAAGAAGAAGCCGAAGGTGCGGTAGGCCGGCCAGGGGCTCGGATAGCGCGCCACCACCCGGCGGTAGCCCACCTGGCCGGCGGCGAAGGTCAGGTTGGCCAGTTGCAGCAGGAAGAAGCCGGTGAGGAAGTGGCCGCTCAGGCCACCGTAACGGATGATCAGCGCTCCGCCCACCGCCACCAGGGCGGCGAGGCTGGCCCAGGGGTTGAAGCGCCGCGCCAGCAGGTCGTCGAGCAGGGTCACGTAGACCGGGGTAAAGATGGTGAACAGCAGTACCTCGGGCACCGTCAGGTAGCCGTAGGAACGGTACAGGCACAGGTAGGTGACGCCGAACTGGAGCGCCCCGGCGGCCACGGTGCCCCACAGCAGGGGCGCCGGCACGCCGCGCCAGCGGGTGAAGGGCAGGAAGGCGGCGCCGGCCAGCACCACCCGGGTGAGCACGGCGAAGTCGCTGTCCACGCGCCCGGCGATGAATTCGCCGATCAGGTTGAAGGACAGGGCCCAGACGAAGGTGATGAAGATCAGGTAAGGCATGGCGGCAGACGATGGAGGCCGAGTGGAGGCCGAGTGGAGACCGAGTGGAGGCCGAGGTGCAGGCGCCGGCCGGGGCAAAGCCGGCCATTATCCGCCTTCCGGCAGGCCGTCCTTGCCGGGGAGCAACGTGGGCAACGGGAACGACCAGGGCAACCGCAGCGGGTGAAGCAAGCGGGGGGCGGCGGGATGCTACGCCGAGGGGTTTCCCGGATAGGCGGGCCCGCCGGGAAGCGCTATCGTCCCGCCCCGTGGCTACGGAACCGGTGGGCAGGCTACAGCCGCACCGCCACCTCGCCGGCCACGGCGCACAGGCGCTGCACCACGGCCGGACGCTGGCCCGCCGCGCCTCCTACCTCCCCCTCTTCGAAGGCCACCACCCGCCAGCCCAGGGCTTGCGCCCAGGCCAGCAGTTCCTGGGGGCGCAGCAGGAAATCGGGGCGGGACGGCTTGCCGTGGCGCTCGTTGCCTACCATGAAGGTTTCGTAGATGAGTACCCCGGTGGCGTCGAGCAGGGCCGCCAGGTCCGGCAGGCGCGGACGGTGCAGGTAGTTGGCGACGACGATGCCGGCAAAGCGCCGCCCGGCCAGGGGCCAGGGCGCATCCAGCGGGCCTTCCAGGTCGGCGGCCAGGGTCGTCACCCCCGCCACGCCGGCCAGGGACGCCAGGGCTGCGGCGTCCCGATCCACCGCCAGCACCGGGTGGCCCAGGCCGGCCAGGAGGCGGCTGTGGCGGCCGCCGCCGCAGGCCAGGTCGAGGGCGGTGCCACCGGCCGGAACGAGCGGGGCGAAGCGCGCCACCCAGGGCGAGGGCGCCGTAGCGGCGGCAGGAGAGAAATTATCCGTAATCATTGGCACAATCCGAAATTCAAACCGCTTTCGAGCCGACGGTCGGGCCCGGCAGCGGCCCACGGCGGGAACCCCGCCCCGAAGCACGACTGAAACCCCAACCCGCCGGAAACAGGGGGCGGATTATGACAGTCCCGCGCCTCTTGATCTGGCGCAAACAAAACGACGTCATGGCCCGTTGCCCTATTCCCCGGTTATGGTAGATTGCTGCAACGCACAATTCCCATTTTCCGGGGCTTGGGCGGGCAGCGCCGACAATAATCAGCGCCCCTCGCACGACGGGCGTTCCGTGGAAAAGCTCAGAGTTCAGCTATGGTCGAAGAACACTATCTCACCCCCCTATTCGAACCCAAATCGGTTGCCGTGATCGGCGCCTCGGACCGGGAAAACTCGGTGGGCAGCGTGATCTTCCGCAACATGATCGGCGCCGGCTACAAGGGCCGCCTGTTCGCCGTCAATCCCAAGCACGCCGAGGTGCACGGCACCCAGTGCTACAAGACCATCGAGGATGTGGGCGTGCGGGTGGACCTGGCGGTGATCGCCACCCGGCCCCAGACCGTGCCGGGCATCATCGAGCAGTGCGGCCGCGCCGGGGTGAAGTTCGTGGTGATCATCACCGCCGGCTTCTCCGAGGCGGGTCACCAGGGCGCTGCCCTGGAGCGCAAGATGCTGGAGATCGCCCGCAGCTACGGCGTGCGCATCCTCGGCCCCAACTGTCTGGGCCTGATCCGCCCCACCCTGGGCCTCAACTCCACCTTCGCCAACGTCAATGCCAAGCCCGGCAACCTGGCCCTGGTGTCCCAGTCCGGCGCCCTGTGCGCGGCCATTCTCGACTGGGCCAAGGTCAACGACGTGGGCTTTTCCTCGGTGGTGTCCCTGGGCAGCTCGTCGGACATCGAGTTCGGCGAGATCCTCGATTACCTGGTCTACGACAACCGCACCCACTACATCCTGCTGTACGTGGAAGGCATCCGTAACGCCCGCCGCTTCATGAGCGCGGTGCGTTCCGCCGCCCGCATCAAGCCCATCGTGCTGCTCAAGGCCGGCCGCTACGAATCGGGCTCCGCCGCCGCCCTGCTCCACTCCGGCGTCAAGGCCGGCTCCGACGCCGTGTTCGAGGCCGCCATCAAACGCGCCGGCGTGGTGCGGGTGTCCAACATCGGCCAGCTGTTCTACGCCGCCAAGGGCATGGCCACCAAGTTCCGCCCCCAGGGCAACCGTCTGCTGATCATGACCAACGGCGGCGGCCCCGGCGCCATGGCCGCGGACCACGCCGCCGAGCTGAAGATTCCCCTCGCCGAGCTGTCCCAGAACACCCTCGGCGCCCTCAACGGCTGCCTGCCGGCCAACTGGTCCCGGGCCAACCCGGTGGACATCGTCGGCGACGCCACGCCGGAACGCTACCAGGCCGCCATCGCCGCCTGCATGGACGACCCGGGCATCGACGGCCTGCTGGTGATGCTCACCCCCCAGGCCATGACCGACCCGATGGGCGTGGCCAAGGCGGTAATCGCCGCCATGGACGCGGGCAGCAAGCCCATCGTCGCCTGCTGGATGGGCGAGGCCCAGACCTTCGAGGCGCGCAAGGTGCTCACCGAGGCCGGCATTCCCGCCTTCCGCATGCCCGAGACGGCGGTGGAATTGTTCTATCACATCTCCACCTACTACAAGCACCAGAAGCTGCTGCTGCAAACTCCAGAACCCGTCTCCCGCCAGGCCAAGACCGAGACCGAAGGCGCCAAGATGCTGATCGAGGCGGTGCTCGCGGAACGGCGCAAGGTGCTCTCGGAAATGGAATCCAAGTCGGTGCTGCGCGCCTTCAAGATTCCCGTGGCCCAGACCATGGTCGCCCGCACCGCCACCGAGGCCCTGCTGCTCGCCGAGCAGATCGGCTTCCCGGTGGCGATGAAGGTCGATTCCCCGGACATCCAGCGCAAGACCGAGGCCGGCGGCGTGCGCCTCAACGTCACCAATGCCGGGGCAGTGCGCAACGCCTACCTGGACATTCTCGACACGGTGGCGCGCAACCATCCCAACGCCCGCATCAACGGCGTTTCCATCGAGCCCTTCGTCGCTCGCCCCAACGGCCGCGAGCTGATGGTGGGCGTGGTGCGCGACCCGACCTTCGGCCCGGTCATCACCTTCGGCGCCGGCGGCCAGGAATGCGAGATCTTCTCCGACCGCGCCGTGGCCCTGCCGCCGCTCAACGCGGTGCTGGCCGAGGACCTGATCCGCTCCACCAAGGTCCATGCCCTGCTCGGCGAATACCGCAACCAGCCGGCGGTGAACATGGACGCCCTGGAGGACGTGCTGCTGCGCATCTCCGAAATGGTCTGCGAACTGCCCTGGCTCCAGGAGCTGGACCTCAACCCGCTGATCATCGACGAGAACGGCGCCATCGCCGCCGACGCCCGCATCGTCATCGACTTCGCCCCGGTCACCGGCGACCGCTACTCCCACATGGCCATCCACCCCTACCCCAGCCACATGGTGGAGGAATGGGTGCTGCCCGACGGCCAGGTGGTACACATCCGCCCGATCCGGCCCGAAGACGCGGAGATGGAAAAGGATTTCGTCGCCCACATGTCCGACGAATCCAAGTACTACCGCTTCATGGACACCATCCGCGAACTGACCCAGTCCATGCTGGTGCGCTTCACCCAGATCGACTACGACCGGGAAATGGCCTTCGTCGCCGTCACCGAGGAAGACGGCAAGGAGGTCCAGGTGGGCGTCTCGCGCTACGTGCTCAACCCGGACGGCGAGACCGTGGAATTCGCCCTGGCCGTGGCCGATGCCTGGCAAAAGCGCGGCGTCGGCCGCAAGCTGATGAGCGCCCTGATCGAAGCCGCCCGCCTCAAGGGCTACCGGGCCGTGGTCGGCGACGTGCTGGCCCTCAACTCCAAGATGTTCAAGCTGATGACCAGCCTGGGCTTCACCATCCACCCCCACCCCGAAGACCCGGCGGTGAAGCGCGTGATCAAGCCGTTGCAGAACTGACGTCCAGCGCAACCACCCGCGGGGCACCGTCCCCGCGGCGCTCCGTGTATAGGGGGCGGGATCGGGCCCGGCCGGCATGACCGTCCGGTACCAAGCATCCCGCCCCCGCCATTTTCAGGCCCTGTGCTACAGCCTGGTGCAACGCCGGGCCCGGTTACGGCCTTGCACCGTAGCGACCGGCGGCACGCCCCGTTCTTTGGAACACCGCGCCAGTAGGGCATCTTCAGGCATCCACTTCCAAATACCGCGCCGAATCTGGCGCCCCATCGCCATAGTCTGAAGCACCGCGCCAATCCTGGGGTTTGGCCATCCCTCTCAGTACCGCATACATACCGTGCCACCCGGTAGCCGCCCACGACACCGCCATTGCCGACAATACGGCCGCACCACCGGGCGCAACCCGGGAGCGATCCCATTGCCCAATAAATGGGGCACCGCAGGGTCGGTGCCTAGTGTTTCATCTCGTGGAGAAAGGCAATGGTCAGCAAAAACACGATCTGTCTGTGGTTCGACGGAACCACATTGGAAGCTGCCCAGTTCTACGCCAAGACCTTTCCGGACAGCACGGTGGGCGCCATCCACCGCGCCCCCGGCGACTACCCCGCCGGCAAGGAGGGCGACGTCCTGGTGGTCGAACTCACCGTGATGAGCATCCCCTGCATCGGCCTGAACGGCGGGCCGGAATTCACCCACAGCGAGGCGTTCTCCTTCCAGGTGGCAACCGACGACCAGGCCGAAACCGACCGCCTATGGGATTCAATCGTCACCAACGGCGGCCAGGCCAGCGCCTGCGGCTGGTGCAAGGACAAATGGGGCCTGTCGTGGCAGATCACCCCCCGCGCCCTGATCACCGCCTACACCGACCCCGACCGCGCAGCGGCCAAGCGCGCTTTCGAGGCGATGATGCAGATGGCAAGATCGACATCGCGGCGATTGAAGCGGCTCGGCGCGGCTAATGTTCATCGCTTCGTGGCGGGGCGAGCCATACGGCAGATATTGGGGGAAATCAGGAGTTGAGGAGCGGTAACAGAAAAGCTCGATATATCTTTCAAAAAAAGAGAAATGGCCACTCTTGCGAGTGGCCATTGCTCTTAGTGATTCGAGTTGCTGAAATTTTCCAAATACTGATTCAACCAACAAAAAGCATTCAATTATTAATACAAGTGGATTACCAAGCAAATGGACGGAGAAATACAATCCCAGAGCATCCGCGCACAAAATTCATAGAATAATGCCAAACAGTTATTGCTTGAGAATTTTTGACGCCTGCCTAAGGAATTCCCAGAACTTTATATTTCCTTGGTCATTACATTCGCCTGATGTAGCACCTTCAGAAACTTTCCGGGCAATTGAAGATGTAACATTTGGTTCAGCCGTGGCATTCATAACATCCTCGAAATCTTGTTGAGAAAGTTTCCCCTTCAATCCTTTTGCATTTATTTCAAGCGCACTGGCAAATCTTTCTAACTGCGGACTAGGGCTACTAGTAACAGGCACTCCACATGCAACCGATAACGCGATCCTGTACTTTGTATCTGAAACAATTTTAATAGCGCCATCTAGATCACTCCGCTCGGCAGCACCGACATGGGAGGATAGGAAGATAAAAAAACCAAACATAACTTCCCGGCCATATACCTTTTTTAATGTCATTTAAATTCCTGGTGAAAAATTAACACGAAACCAATCTGCAACCGGAGTTCTTAAGGAAACCATCTAATACACCATTACTGTGTTTCCCGACTAAGCACAGGTTAACTAATCGCCCGTAATTCCACATGAAAACAACAGAATGGCGCGGCCAGAAAAAAAGCCGCTTCATTTACATTACTATTTAACCTAGTGCTTTCTAGAAAGCGCCGCAGAAGAAATTCATGGCTTGAGTAGTCTCATCAACACACATTACACGCCCGCCATATTTTAATGCCTTAGTCATTATACATAGGTCATATTCAAAATCATAACAAGAGGGTAGCAACGCCAACTTTGGAAATGAATCATCGACCGTGGGCTTCTGGCCGAGAGCAGTCTGGTCTTGATGGGCTCCAGCGCCTTCTGAGTTCCCTGGCATCAGAACTCATGTTCTTTTGAGACGGTGAAACACCGCGCTAGTTGGACAACCCCGCGCCAGTCGTGGCTTTCCAGGCAGTCACCTTTCCCACCCTAGCCCCACCTCACCCCAACCGCCCCCACACCTCCGGTAGCTGCGCCAGAGCGGTATCAATCTCCGCCGCTGCAATCCCCCCATACCCGAACAGCAACCCTGGCACCGGGGGCTGGCCGGCGTAAAAGGCCGAGACGCCGTAGAGGCTGATGCCGGCGGGGCGGGCGGCGGCGATCAGTGTGGCTTCGTCGTGGCCGGGGGCCAGGCGGGCGGCGAGGTGGATGCCGGCGGCGGGTTCCAGGGCTTCCAGCCAAGGCGAGAGGGGGCCGCGCAGGTGGGCGAGCAGGCGGGCGCGGCGATCGGCGTAGTGTTTGCGGGCCCGGCGCAGGTGGCGGGCGAAGTGGCCTTCGGCCATGAAGGCGGCCAGGGCGGCCTGGGTCAGGGCGCAGCCGTGCCAGTCCCCCACCTGGCGGGCCCGGCGCAGGGCGCCGACCAGGGAGGGCGGCGGCACCGCGTAGCCGATGCGCAGGTCGGGGAAGAGGGTCTTGGAGAAGGTGCCCACGTAGGCCACCCGGCCGGCCCGGTCCAGGCTCTTGAGGGCGTCCAGGGGGCGGCCGGCGAAGCGGAATTCGCCGTCGTAGTCGTCCTCGATCACCAGGGCGTCGCGTCGGCCGGCCCAGTCGAGCAGGGCCAGGCGCCGTTCCAGGCTCATGGACATGCCCCAGGGGAACTGGTGCGAGGGGGTGACATAGACCAGCCGGGCGTTGTCCGGCAGACGCTCGACCACCAGGCCCTCCCCGTCCACCGGCACATCCGCCAGCACCGCGCCCTGGGCGGCGAAGCTGGCCCGCACCGGGGGGTAGCCGGGGGATTCCAGGGCCACCACGTCGCCGGGGCGCAGCATCACCCGGGCGAGCAGGTCGATGGCCTGCTGGGCGCCCTGGGTGACCACCACTTCGTCCCGGGCGCAGGCCACGGCCCGGCTGAAGGCCAGGTAGCGGGCGATCTCGCTGCGCAGGGCGGGGTCGCCGGCCGGGTCCAGGTAGCCGCTGCGCCGCCGCGCCTGGGCGGCCAGGGCCGTGTCCAGGCAGCGCCGCCAGGCGGCGAAGGGAAAGAGACGCTTGTCGGTGACGCCGCCGCGAAAGTCGTAGGGGGCCAGGGCCTCGCCGGCGGGCAGGGCCAGGGCCTCGGGTAGCCCGGCCCAGAAAGGGGATGGCGCAAGGGGCCGAATGGCGGAGGTGCTGGCCGGACCCGCTTCCCGGGCCAGGCCGGCGGCGACGTAGGTGCCGCCGCCGGGGCGGGTGGCCAGGTAGCCTTCGGCGATCAGCCGGTCGAAGGCGTCCAGGGTGGTCTTGCGCGACACGCCGAGCTGGGCGGCCAGTTCCCGGGTGGAGGGCAGCTTGGCCCCGGCGGCCAGGCGGCCGGCCAGGATGGCCTCGCGCAGCTGGCGGAAGAGCTGGCCAGCCAGGTCGCGGCGGCCTTCGAGGATGAGGTGCAGGTCCATGAACTGGTCACCTGAAAAACGCGTGAACTGGTCATTTTGCCAGACCGGTTGACGGCCTATGCTCCATCCATCGTCCCGCTGCGGGACCGCTCACGAGGAACCACCATGGAACATCGTCTCAACTTCTACCAGGCCAGCCCCGGCGCCATCCAGGCCATGCGCGGCCTGGAGGCCCACCTGGCCAAGAGCCCCCTGGAAGCCCCGCTCAAGGAGCTGGTGCGGCTGCGCGCCTCCCAGATCAACGGCTGCGCCTACTGCGTGGATCTGCACACCAGCGATGCCCGCAAGGGCGGCGAGGACGACCGCCGCCTGGCCACGGTGTGCGTCTGGCGCGAGACGCCGTTCTTCAGCGAACGGGAACGGGCCGCCCTGGCCTGGACCGAGTCCCTGACCCTGGTGGCCACCGACCGGGTGCCCGACGCCACCTGGGAGGCCATGCTGCCCCACTTCACCCCGGAAGAGATCGTGGACCTGACCCTGCTGGTGGGTACGATCAACGCCTGGAACCGCTTCGCCGTGGCCTTCCGCAAGGTGCCGGAATAAAGGCATAAGTCGCATTGGGTGCCGCCGATTTTCCAGCACCCCGGCCAAACCCCGCGCCAGTAGGGCATCTTCGGGCAGGCAGGGCCAAACCCAAGGACTGGCGCGGACTTTCATGGGCATATAGTGAAGGTCCGCGCCAGTATTGGGTTTCCGGGCAGCCGGTCATGACAGCGACGAACATCGCTACCGCCGCACCTGCCTCCCGACCCCGACCCGGCGGCACGGCAGCCCGAAGCCCGGCACAAAAAAAAACGGCAAGGCCGAGCGCCTTGCCGTTTTTCGTCGTGCCACCGTGGGTTCAGGCGAGAAAGGTCTTCTGCTCCTTGAACAGCTTGCGCGCGTCGCTGTGGGCCTGGTCCAGGTTGCGCAGAGACGGATCGTCGTCGTGGGGGCTGAAGTATTCCTTGTCCTGGGCGGCCATCACCAGGGCAATCGCCGCCTCGTCGCTCAGGTCGTACTTCTCGGTGATCAGGGTGGTCACTTCGTCCAGGTACTCTTCGTAGGTCATCGGGCGTGGGGGCATGGCAGCGCTCGGAAAATAATGGGGATGATGGGCAAGGCGCCCCCGCGAACGACGGCGGGCGCCACGGCCGGCATTATCCTCCGGTAACGGCTGGACGAGGGTGGCCCTGGTTGGCCAGCCTCCCCAGGGCGTTCAGGCCGCCTCGGTTTTCGGTTGGGCGCCGGGTCCGCAGGATTCGACGGATACGGTAAATTCATCGCCGCCCCCCATCCCTGCCCGGCGCGCCGCCTTGCCCACCCGGGCACGGCGCTTCTTCAGCCAGATGATCAGGCCGGTGACGCACAAGAGGGCCACCGCCGCTCCGAGCAGGGACACCAGGATGCGCCCCGGCACGCCCAGGATGCGCCCCGAGTGCAGGGGGAACTGGGCTTGCAGGAAGATATCGCCGGCACTGCCCTCCCCCGGCACCTGGCGGCCCACCAGGCTGCCGTCCTCGACGTCGAAGTACAGCCAGGGGTTGCCCAGGCCGCCGTCGCCATGGCTGTTGCCCGGGGCGAAGAAGCCCACTCCGATCACGCCGAATTCCGGCGCCGCGAATACCCCGCCGGCGGGGCGGGTCCAGCCCAGGCGGCGGGCTTCGGCCTCGGCCCGGGTCACGGCCTCGGCCATGGTCAGGCGCGGTTCCCGGGCCTGTTCCGGCGGCAATGGCGTGCGGCTGGCGAAGGGCGACGGCGAGAGGGGCGATAGCGCCGCCACCAGGGGCCGCACCACTTCCCGTTCCAGGTTCATCGACACCGAGGTGACCGCCAGGATCAGCAACAGCAGCCACAGCCATACCCCGCCGGAACGGTGCAGGTCGAAGGCCAGCTTGTAGCCGCCCTGGCGCCAGCGAAAGGCAAACGACTTGCGCCACTGGGCCGGATTGGGAAACGACAGCCACAGAGCCACCAGGCAGTCCACGGCCCAGCCCAGGGCGATCAGGCCCATCAACCAGATGCCCCAGCGGATGCCTGCCCCATCCGGTATGTGCATGCTGTAGTGCAGCTTGTAGAGAAAGGGCAGCAGATTTTCCCGGGTCAGGGACACCTCGCCCCACATGCGCTTGCCCAGCACGGCCCCGGTCACCGGGTCCACCGCCACCTGGTTGTAGCCGGGCGCAAACAGCTTGCCGGTGGACGGATCGACCCGGGGTTCCACCGATGCGGTGAAGCTGTGGCCGGGTTCGATATTCAGGGGCATGAAGCGCACCCGCACCCGGGGGTCCGCCGCCTCCACCGCCCGGGCCAGGGCGTAGGCCGGCTGGGGCTGGCCCGGCGTGGCGGCGTGGAACAGGTGGGGATTGAGCCACTCGTCCAGCTCGTGGTCCCAGGAGATGACCGCGCCGGTGGCCCCGGCGACGAACAGGAACAGGGCGGCGGCCAGGCCGAACCAGCGGTGCAGACGGACGAGCAGGGGACGCATCGGCGGCAAGCCTTAGAACTTGACCGTGACCGACACGCTGCCGTTGATCGGCGCGCCGTAGTAGGCCTGGTCCCAGTACAGGCTGGTCAGGTACTTCTCGTTGGTCACGTTGTACAGGTTGGCGGATACGCTCACGTCCCGGCTCACGTCGTAGCGGGCCATCAGGTTGACCAGGGCGTAGCCGGGCTGGCGGGTGACGATGCCGTTGCCCTGGTTGCGGTAGATGGCGTCCTGCCAGTTGATGCTGGCCCCCACCTTGACCTGATCGGCGAATGGCAGCCGGTAGGTGGTGGACAGGCGCAGCAGGTTGCGCGGCACGTAGGTGCGGCTGTCGTTGCCCTGGTCGTCCTTGATGCGCAGGTGGGTGAAGCCGGCGCTGCCCTGGAGGCGGGAGGTGATGCTGCCCGAGGCGTCGAGTTCGTAGCCTTCCGAATTGGCGTCCACGCCCCGGTAGTAGGCCTTCGGCCCCAGGTAGCCGGCCTGCTCGGCGGCGTTGTGCTGCTTGGTCTTGAACACGGCCAGGGAGGCGTTGAGCTTCTTGTCGAACAGCTCGCCCTTGACGCCGGCCTCGTAGCTGCGGCCGGTGAGGGGCTTGAGGGGCTGGCCCTGGCTGTCGATCTGGCTCTGGGGATTGAAGATGTCGGTGTAGCTGACGTAGGCCGAGACGTTGGGCGTCAGGTCGTAGATCAGCCCCACGTAGGGGGTCACGTCGTGGGCGCTGGTCTGGCGGCTCACGCCGTAGCTGGCGCCGCTGCCCTGGGCGCTGGTGGAACGGGCCCCGGCAACCAGCTTCCAGTCGTCCGCCAGATTGAAGCGGGCCGCCGCGTAGGCGCTGCGGCGCCGGTCCACGAACGAACTGCCGTCCGTGGCGGCGTCGAAGGACGGTTCCGGGTAGCTGCCGTTCCAGCCTTGCAGGGGCGGCAGGGCGGTGCCAATGCCCACGCCGTAGCCCGACAAGTCGCTCAGGGAGGCCCGGGACCAGCTCACCCCCAGGGTCAGGTCGTGACGCCGCCCGCCCAGGGTGAATTTGCCGCTGGCGTAGAGGTCGGCGATGGTCTGGTTGCTGTCCGACTGGTAACTGGACGGATAGCTGTAGAGCCCCAGGCCGGTGGCCCGGTCGGGGGTACCGTACACATAGAACATCTTGCTCGACGAGGTCTGCACGGTGTGGGTCAGGACGAAACGGGCCTGCCAGCTCTCGCCAAGCTGCTGGGCGAGCTCGGTGAAGGTGGTGGTGGTGCGGTTGTTCCAGTAGGACCAGTCGGCGGCGGTGCTGGTGGAGCGGGAATAATTGGTCGGCGTGCCGTCGGTGTAGTAGAGCGGCAGGGCGCCCCACAGGGGACGCTTGGCGTAGCCGTCCTGGATGCTGTGGCCGAAGGCCAGAGTGGTGCTGTCGCTCAGGTCGGCTTCCAGCACGCCGTAGAACACGTTCTTGGCCAGGGAGTAGCGGGCCAGGTAGGAATCCCGGTCGGACACGGCCCCCACCAGGCGGGCGCGCAGGGTGCCCGCCTCGTTGAGGGCGCCGGACACGTCCGCATCCAAACGGCGCTGGTTCCAGGAACCCACGGTGGCGGTGGCCGCCCCCTGGAAGCCCAGGGTCGGGCGCTTGCGCACGAAGTTGACGGTGGCCGAGGGGTTGCCGGTGGCCGACATCAGGCCGTTGGCGCCGCGCACCACCTCGACCCGGTCGTAGATCGCCGTATCCAGGTCGCCATAGAGGTTGCCATAGACGAAGGGGACGCCGATGCCGTCCACCTGGAAGTTGGTGATGTCGAAGCCCCGGGAGGTGTAGTAGGTGCGATCGGTCTCGACCCGTTCCACCGTCACCCCGGTGGTGCTCTCAAGCACGTCGTTCACGCTGTCGAGCTTGAAGTCGTCCATCTTCGCCCGGGTCACCACCGACACGGACTGGGGCGTTTCGCGCAGGGACAGGTCCAGCCCGGACGAGGCGCGGCTCTTGCGCACCGTGTAGGCGCCGGTTTTTTCCGACGAAACGTCGCCCCCCTGGGCATCGGTGACCACCACTTCACCCAGGGTGCGGTCCCCGGCGGCGGTGTCGGCGTGGGCTTGCGCAGCCAGGGCAGCCCAGGAAGCGGCAAGCAGAATGGAAACAGGACGCCGCGCAAAGGCGCGCGGCAGCGCATCGGCCAAGGCCATGAAGACTCCCGAGAGATAGCGAATGCGATCTGGCGAGCGGCCTGGCGGGTGCGTGGGTGGCTGGCGTGACGCGGTGGCGTGGTGTTGTGGTGTTGTGGTGTTGTGGTGTAGGCCGGGCGTAAAGCCCGAGGGTGAGCATTATACGAGAACAATTCGCAAACAGGAATCGTTCTCAAAAAACACGCCACCGGCAAAAGAAAAACGGCAAGGTCGAAACCTTGCCGTTCTCGCTGCAAACCCGCTGTGGAACTTGGTGGGCTTACTTGGTGGTCACGTCGTAGGGGTAGGACTTCTGCGCCACCTTGGATTCGTCGCTGCGCTTCAGCTCATCCAGGGTCTGCGGGCGGTCCCACCACAGGGCGCGGCCCTTGGCCTGATCCTCGACCCAGGCCGGGTTCTCGGCCAGCGCCTCGTCGATGAACTTGGTGTGGTCAGACACGTAGTCGGAAATGACGCGTCCCATCGATTGTCCCCTCGATCGTCGAAAAAAGCGGAATTATACCGGCTCCGCGCCGCTTTTCCGGCAATTGGGCCGGAGCATAAGCCCCGGCGCCGGATTCAATGGAAACTGATCGGTTGGGTCGTGCCTTCGCAATAGTCGGCAAGGAAAGCGTCAATCTCGTCGCTGTCGCCCTGCTGTTCGGTGACGACCTGGCGCATGGCGGCATGGAAGTGATCCGCCCGCGCTCCCTGGATGAACAGCATGCGGCCGGAGTCCTTCTCCACCAGCTCGTAACCGTGCTGGGCCACGTAGGACACCACTGCATAGTGCTCGCTGTTGAAGACCACTTTCATGACGGCTCCTTTCCGAAACGACTGCTCAGTCTCCAAGATGGGGCGCAGAGGGTCGTTTTCAAGGGTTCGGACTTTTCCACCGGGAAAAAGTGCCGGGCCGCCGTGAGGAAAAGTGTGCCTATTTGTCGCCGGACGTAACGGCGGGGCCGTCCGCCACCGCGGCAGCCGCCGCCAGGGCTTCGGCTTCCGCCTCTTCGGCGGCCCGGGCCGCGGCCCGCTCGGCCTTCCAGGCCTCCACATAGGCGGCCAGATCCTCGCCGATGCCCAGGCGCTCGCGCTGTTCCTTCCAGAAGGTCCACATGTTGCAGAACAGGGCGCCCTGCTCCAGGGCGTCGTCCAGGGCCACGTGGGTGTGGGGAAAGTCCTCGAACCAGGCTTGGGGCAGGCGCGGCTTGACCGTCTTGCGGTAGGGCAGCCCGGTCAGGCTCATGGCGAAGGTCTTGATGTCCAGGGCCGACCAGGAGAACGGGCAGCAGCCGGCGAAGCGCATCAGGTACCAGAACATGTAGGTGAAGTCGAAGCCGGCCGGGTAGGCGACGAACACCGGCTTGCCCGGCAGCGCCTCGACCCACTTGGCGTACTCGGGCATCACCTCTTCCGGCGGCCGGACGTTTTCACGGTGGGCAGCCCAGGCGGCCGGCTCGCTCTTCCACCAGCGCATGGTTTCCGGATGGCCGGCGGCGCCGGGGAGCAGTTCCAGGTTGGCGCTGTAGGTGGCGATCAGCTCCTTCTCCTGGGTGTAGACCGCCGAGGCGAAGGACAACATGGAATGGGGACCGGGGATGGGGCCGTCCGCCTCCACGTCGGTACTGACGAAAATCTCTGCCATGAAAAAACGCCCTTGAATCGTTTGAAGCGACGACAAGGGCGCATTGTAAGGGACAGCGGCCTTTGCCGCCGTCCCGCCGAGCGATCGTGCGCTCAGTAGTCGAACTTGAGCTTGGCGAAGAAGGTGCGCTGCGGGTAGGGGTGGGGGCTGACGAAGTACTTGTAGTTGTTCAGGTTGTCCACGCCCACCGAGGCGCTCCACTGCCGGGCCAGCTGGTAATTGACCTTGGCGTCCACCACCAGGAAGCGGCTGGCGCCGCCGTAGGTGTCGGGATTGCTGTCGGTGTTGCCCAGGGAGTTGTACTGGCGGCCGCTGTAGCGGGCAGCCAGGGTGTAGGACAGCCGCGCCGAGGGCCGGTAGGTGCCCACCAGGGTGGCCCGCCAGTTGGGAATGCGGGGCTGGATGTTGCCGGCCACCGCCGGGTTGCGGGCATCCTCCAGGATTTTCGAGTGGGCGTAGGTGACGCTGCCCGCCAGGTCCAGCCCGCGCACCCACAGGTCGGTCATTTGCAGGGCGGTTTCGACGCCCTGGGTGCGGATCTTGTCGATGTTCTGGATGCTGGTCACGCTGGGCGACACCGTGGTGTCGGTCTGGGAATACAGGGCGTCGCGCTTGTCCTCCTGGAACAGGGAGACGCGCCACAGCCCGTTTTTCAGCCCGCGCATCGCCGTCAGTTCGGTGGACACCACCTGCTCGGGCTTCAGGTTGGGATCGTTCTGCAAGGTGGTCACGCCGCCCAGCGAGGTGGTCTGAAACAGCTCGCTGACCGTGGGGTAGCGGTAGGCTTTGCCCAGGGAGGCGCGCAGCTCCCAATCCGGCGTGGCCTGGAAGAACAGGGCCAGTTTGGGCGAGAAGTTGGTCTGGTCCCGGTTGGCGTAGTTCTGGGTCGCGGCGCCCTTGGAGTTGCTGCCACCGTAGGCGTTCCAGTTCTCCAGCCGGCCGCCCAGCACCACCTTCCAATCGGGCTTGAAACGCCAGGCATCCTGGAGGTAGACGGCCTGGGTGCGGGTGTTGCCGAACGAGGAGGACGTCAGGGCGCCCAGGCTGCCGCGCAGCCAGTCGGACGCCACGTTGTAGGTGCGGGAACGCAGGGCGTAGAGGTCGTAGTGGTAGCCGAAGCTGACCTGGTGGGCGCTGGCCAGGGAACCGCCCGGGCGCCATTCGCCGCGCAGGTCGAGGGTGTCCCAGCCGGTGCCGTCCATGTAGGTGGCCTGGCCGCCCGGACGCACCGTGCCCAGGCCCGAATCGGTACCCACGTTGGCCGCCGTGCGCGACATGTCCTTGTCGTAGTGGTAGGTGCTGACGAGCGCCTCGCCGTCCCATTCGCCGCCAGTGTTGGACTTGAGCGAGAAGGCCTGCATCAGATGCTCGCTCTCGCTATGGCCCGGGTTCACGCCGGAGACGGTGTAACGCTGCCCGCCGATGCTCACGTACTGGCCCGTCGGAGTGTTGTAGTAGGGGTTGCCGTTGACGTCGCGCAGGTAGGTCTGGGCGGCGGTGTCCGAGGTGTTCTGCCACAGGCCCAGGGTATAGGTGGCGCGCAGGGTCGGGGAGAAATCGTAGGCCAGCTTGAGCTTGCCGTTGTCCTGGACGGTGTGGTCGATGCTGTAGGCGCCGGTCACCACCCGGGGCGCCCCGTTCTGGTCCAGGTCCCGGTAGGCGCCGGTGACCGTGGTGCCGCCAGCGCCGCCCTTCAAGCCGGCGGTGCCGAAGCTCATGGGGTGGCCGTGGGTGTTCAGGTGGTCGGCACTGAGCCAGAACGACAGGTCCCCCACCTTGTTGCCCAGGGAGGCGGTGGCGTGGGTGCCGTTGTTGGTCTCATCGGTGCCGTAGAGCTTGAAGCGTTCCTGGAAGCCCTGGATGCTGGCGTGGGCCTCGAACTTGGTCGGCATGCGGGTGCTCATCAGCACCACCCCGCCCATGGCGTTGCCCGGATAAAGGGCCGAGAACGGGCCGTAGATCATGTCCACCCGGTCGATCTCTTCTGGCGACACCATGCCCCAGCGCGGCGGGTAGCTGTAGCTGTTGCCGAGGAAGTTGGACAGCAGCAGGCCGTCGGCATAGACGATGGAGTTGGCGCTGGACACGGTGCCGCTGGTGCGGGTCGAGACGATGCCGTTGCGGTCGCCGATGTAGCGCTCGCGCACCACGATGCTGGGCAGATACTTGAGGGTTTCGGCGGCGGTCACCGCGTTCACCTGCTGGTCGATCTGCCGGGCGGTGACGCTCTCCACCGTGGCCGGCAGGTTGGCGGGCACCGCCGGCGCACTGTCCTTGCCCCCCTGGACGACCATCTCGCCCAACTGTTTTTCCACGCCCTCATCGGCCGCCCAGGCCGCGCCCAGATGCCCGAAGGCCATCGCAACGGCTACGGCCAGCCGCGTTCTTTGCAGGTGTTTCCCCACGTTTTTCCCCGATTCTTTCGACTGCTGATTTCTGAATTGCTGTGCTGTCTGCCCCGCTTCCGGCACCAATCCCGGCCGGAGCGGCAGCAGCGGCGCAAGACGCGCCCTCCCCCCGCCGTGCACCCCGTGCGACGTCGGGCGGGGCGCATGATGCGCGCCGGCGCCGCGGCCGCACATGTGGCATTTTGTCGCGCGGGCAGGCCGCACCCCGGCTGTTAGCATGGGAGCATTGGTCGGCGGGCAGCCTGCGGGTTGCCTTCTTCGGCGGCTCCTCTCCTTGCCCCGCCCGGCTTGTCCGTATTTCTCCCGCCCGTGCTTTTCCCGCTCCCGCGCCACCCGGTTTCACCGCCATGCCCGCTCCCCTGTTCCGCATCGTCGCTCCACGCCCTGTTTCCGTAGGGAGCGCGCTCTTCGTCCTGCCCCTGCTGTCTGCGCTGTTCGCGGCAACCATCCCGCCGGCCCGCGCCCACGAGGGCCATGAAGGCCACGGCGCACCCACGGCTTCAAAGGGCGCCAAGGCGCCCCGCCCGCCCCTGGCGGTGGGCGCCGCCTTCGACGGCAGCGGACGGCTGTGGCGGGTGCGGGTCGCCCCGGAGCAAGGCGGGCGGCTGGTGGTGGACCACTCCGACGACCTGGGCGCCCACTTCTCGGCGCCGGTGGCCGTCAACGCCGTGCCCGAGCCGGTGGCGGCCGAGGGCGAACTCCGTCCGGACATCCTGGCGGCCCTGCCCGACGCACCGGCAGGCACCGCTCCCCCGCCTGCTCAGGTCTGGGTGGCCTGGACTTCGCCCCTCGCCAACGTGCCCTACGCCGGCCACGTGCGCTTCGCCCGCTCCACCGACGGCGGCCACAGCTTTTCCGCGCCGATCACGGTGAACGACGATACGGCCCCCATCACCCACCGCTTCCAGACCCTCTCCCGGGGACCGGACGGGCGCCTCTACCTGGCCTGGATCGACAAGCGCGAGGGCGAGGCGGCCAAGCGCCAGGGACAGGCCTACCGGGGTGCGGCGATCTACTACGCCGAATCCCGGGACGATGGCGCCACCTTCGGCGCCAACGCCCGCCACGCCGCCCACACCTGCGAATGCTGCCGCATCGCCCTGGCCAACGACCCCGCCGCCCCTGCCGGCAGCCGCCCCCTGGCCCTGTGGCGCCACGTCTATGCCGACGCCCAGGGCAAGAGCATCCGGGACCACGGCCTGGCGCCCTTGGGCGGCATCGCCGATGGCGCCGAGCCGCCCAAGGGCAGCGACGACCGTTGGCAGGTGGATGCCTGCCCCCACCACGGCCCGGCCCTGGCAGTGGCCGGCGACGGCACCCGCCACCTGGCCTGGTTCAACCTGGTGGGGGCTGCTCCGTCCCTGCAATACCAGGCCCTGGATCGCAACGGCGCCCCCCTGGCGCCGCCCCGCCGCGTCGGTGGCGAACTGGCGTCCCACCCGGCCCTGTTCGTCCGGGGCAACGCGGTCTGGCTGGCCTGGAAGGAATTCGACGGCCAGGCAACCCGGGTCTTCGCCCAGCACTCCACGGACGGCGGCCGCACCTGGGACGCCCCTCGCCCCCTGGCCGAAAGCGGCGGCGCCTCGGACCATCCCCAACTGATCGGCGACCGGGGCCGCCCCTACCTGTCCTGGAACAGCCAGCCCGAGGGCTACCGCCTGATCGCCCTGGAATCCCCAGAACCTCCGGCTGCCCCGGCGCCCCACCGCCACTGACGCCGACACGCCCCCCGACGATGTCCGCCCTCCGCTCCCGTCCTACCCTCCGCCGCCTCGACACCATGACCCGCCTGCTCGCCCGCTTCGCCGCCCTCCTGCTGCTCGGCGCCGCCCTGCCGGCCCTGGCCGGCGCCCTGACGCCGCTCCAGCCCGGCGACTACGCCCGCATCAAGTCCGCCCGTAGCGGCAAGCCCTTCATCGTCACCCTGTGGGGGCTGGACTGCCCCTACTGCAAGGGCAACCTGGCCATGCTGGGCGCCGCGGCCAAGGCTAACCGCCAGCTGGACCTGGTGGTGATCGCCACCGACACCCCGGACGACGCCCCGGCCCTAGCGCCGCTGCTGCGCCAGGCCGGGCTGGGGGAGCGGCGCACCTGGGTGTTCGGCGACGCCGCCCCGGAGCGGTTGCGCTTCGAGATCGACCGCCAGTGGCACGGCGAAATGCCCCGCACCTACCTGTTCGACGCCGACCACCAGGCCACCGCCGTAAGCGGCTCCCTGGCGGCGGAAGACTTCCACCTGTGGCTGCGGCGCAACGGCCTGGAAGCCCCCCGGGCGGACCGTCCCTGATCTTGCCCAGGCCGCGCCCGGCAAGGCGCGGCGAATGAAACGCCATGGCCGCCGGCGCCATCCCAAGGACAACGCCGGCCCGCACCCCTGGAATCCCATTCGCGAAATCCCCACCCGCGAAATCCCTTAAGATAGCCCTCTGTCCCGATGCAGCCCCAGCGCCGCCCCGCGACATTCCACAAGGGGGTCTCCGTTGTCACAAGAACAAACCGAACAATCCGCCCAGGCCGGTGAAAGCCGCATCCGCTGGGGCCTGCGCGCCCGCACCGCCCTGCTGCTGTTCGGCCTCGCCGCCGTGCTGGTGGTGGCCGGCCTGCTGGTCGGCCGTCAGGTCACCGGCGACATCCGCGGCCACTTCGGCGCCGCCTTCGCCCGCAATAACGCCCTGCTCACCCAGCAGCGCATCCTGTCCCTCCTCGGCCGCGAGCTGGCCCTGGCCGAGCGCCTGGCGGATTCGGCCCTGCTGCGCGAATGGATCGAGGACGAGAACAACCCGGAAAAGCGTCAGCGCTTCTTCCGCGACGGCGACAGCTACCGGCGCGGCTTCGCCGACCAGAACTTCTTCCTCGCCAGCGCCCTGAGCGGCCACTATTACCTGAGCGACAAGGACGCCGACCTGAGCGATCGGCCCCGCTACACCCTGCACCGGAATTCCCCCGACGATGCCTGGTTCTACGCCACCCTGGACAAGGTCAAGACCCACGCCGTCAACGTGAACCCGGACGAGAAGCTGCGGGTCACCAAGGTGTGGACCAACGTGGTGGTGCACGACCGGGCCGGGCGGCCCATCGCCCTGACCGGCACCGGCTTCGAGTTTTCCCGCTTCCTCCAGGATTTCGTCACCTCCCCGGAGCCCGGGCTGACCACCCTGGTCATCAACCAGACCGGCACCATCGTCGCCCACCCGGACCCGTCCAAGGTCGAATACGCGGCGGTGAGCAAGGCCGATTCGGACAAGAGCATCTTCCGCCAACTCGACGACGATGACGCCCGCGACGCCCTGCGCGCCGCCCTGGCCGAGAGCGCCGCCGACAGCGGCCGGGCGGTCACCTTGCAGACCCGGCTCGACGGGCAGGACCGGCTCCTCGCCCTGGCCTACATCCCCTCCCTGGACTGGACAGTGGTCACGGCGGTGGACCTGGCGGCGAGCAAGGTCCTCGACCAGGGGATGATCGTCGCCGTGGGCATCGGCGGCGCCGTTTTGCTGCTGCTCATCTTCGCCCTCACCACCGCCGGCTTCGACCGCTTGGTGCTGCTGCCCCTGGCCCGCCTCACTGGCTCGGTGCGGCAGATCGCCGCCGGCCGCTACGACGTGCGGCTGCGCTCGCGCCGCCGCGACGAGATCGGCGAACTGACCCGGGCCTTCGACGCCATGGCCCAGCAGGTGCGGGCCCATACCGAGGAACTGGAACGGCGGGTGGAGGAACGCACCGCCGACCTGGCCGACGCCAACCGCAAGATGGCCGAAACCCACCGCAAGCTCACCGACAGCATCCGCTACGCCAGCCTGATCCAGAGCGCCATCCTGCCCGACCGGGACCTGTCCCAGGCCTTCCACGGCGAATACTTCGTCCTGTGGCTGCCCCGGGACGTGGTGGGGGGCGACCTCTACCTGTACCGGGCCAACGACGACGGCTGCCTGTTCGGCGTGGTGGACTGTGCCGGCCACGGCGTGCCCGGCGCCTTCATGACCATGATCGCCCACGCCGCCATCGGCGTGGCCGCCGCCGACACGCCCTGGAACGACCCGGCCGCCCTGCTCGCCCGCACCGACGAGGTGGCCCGCACCATGCTGCCCAGCGACGACCGCTTCGGCCAGATCGCCACCAACATGGACATGGGCCTGTGCTACGTAGACCTGCGCCGCGGCCTGGTGCGCTTCGCCGGAGCCAAGCTGTCCCTGTTCTGGAGCGACGGCACCCAGTGCCACGAGATCCGCGGCCAGCGCCGCGGCCTCAACGACCGCAAGCCCGGCACCTACGAAAACCGGGAGGTGGGGCTGGAACCGGGCCGCACCTTCTACCTGGCCACCGACGGCCTGCTCGACCAGGCCGGCGGCGAACACGGCTACGGCTTCGGCGAGCGCCGCCTGAGCGACTGGGTCCAGGCCAACGCCGAGGCACCCCTGGCCGAGCAGCGCGACCGCCTGGCGGCCTATCTGGAAGCCTACCGGGGCGCCCTGCCCCAGCGCGACGACATCACCGTGATGGCGTTCCGCTTCGACAATCGCCCGTAACCATTAAAATACCGCGTCCCCTGGGGAGTCATACATGGAGCAACTGGACGTTTATTCGCTGCGCGAGGTCTTCAACCGGCAGAAGATCATGCTCTGCTTCAACGGGCCGTTCACCGCCACCTTGATCGAGGAAATCGGCAAGGCCCTGCGCAAGCACATGGAAGGGTTGCAGGAATCGCCCTCCTCGGTGTCGGACGTGTTCTCGGTGTACATCGAACTGACCCAGAACATCCGCCGCTACACGGTGCTGAACAACCTGCAAGAACATGCCGCCACCTCGACCATCGTGGTTTCCCACGACGACGAAGGCCGCCACGTGGTCAGCGCCGGCAACGTGGTGCGGGCCGGCGACGGCGCCACCTTGGCCGCCCGCATCGCCAGCCTGGCCGGCATGGACAAGAACGAATTGAAGGCCGCCTTCAAGGCCCAGTTGCGCCAGCCCCGGGACGAACTCAACAACAACAGTGCGGGCCTCGGCCTGATCGACATGGCGCGCAAGGCCTCCCAGCCTTTGATCTGCTCGCTGCGCCCGATCGACGGCGAGTGGTCCTTCTTCAGCCTGCGCGTGGTCCTATAAAAATGACAACCGACAACCTGAACATCAGCGAAACCAGTTCCACCCCCGCCATCCAGGCCAACTGGGAGGACGGCACCGTCCACATGCAGGGCGATTCCTACCCGGAAAATTCCTTCGAGCTGTTCCAGCCGGTGATCGACTGGGTGGAACGCTTCCTCCGGGAGGCCAAGCGCCCCCTGCGCCTGGAACTGGACCTGCTCTACCTCAACACCAGCAGCATCCGCGCCCTGATGGACATCCTCGACATGCTCGAGGAAGCCCACACCCGGGGCACCGGCATCAGCGCCGTGTGGCGCTACGACGCGGCCAACGAGCGGGTCGGCCAGCTGGCCGAGGAATTCAAGGAAGACTGCACCTTCCCCTTCGAAATCACCGCCCGGACGTAAGCCGTGTCCAGCCGACCCGACGACGACGAACTCGACCAGCGCATCGAGACCCTGCTGCGCGCGGAGCACGACGGCAACCCGTTGCGCCCGGCGCTGGAGGCGCTGTTCGACCGTTACCGGACCCAGCAGCGCCTGCTGGATCGGCTGACCCGCATTTCCGACCACTTCCAGCAGGCCGAGCGGGACCGGGGCCTCAACTACGCCGACCGCTACCAGCGCAAAGTGCGCCAGATCGAAAAGATCGTGCGCATCAGCGACCGCTACCAGACCATGCTGCGGGAGCTGAACGACCGGCTGCACCTGATCTCCACCCGGGACGAGCTGACCGGCCTGCCCAACCGCCGCTACCTGCTGGAGCGCCTGGACACCGAGATCAGCCAGGTGGCGCGCAATGGCGGCACCTTCTCGGTGGGCCTGGCCGACATCGACCACTTCAAGTCGGTGAACGATACCCGGGGCCACGCCGCCGGCGACGCGGTGCTGGCCCACACCGCCCGCTGCATCCAGGACAGCATCCGCGACTACGACGTCTGCGCCCGCTGGGGCGGCGAGGAATTCCTCATCCTCTTCCCCCAGTGCGCCGAGGACGACGCCTTCCGGCTGGCGGAGCGGGTGCGCCACGTGGTCGAGGACCAGACCCGGGCCCTGGGCCTGTCGCCGGCCATCACCCTGAGCATCGGCGTCACCGAGTTCCAGCCCGGCGAATCCCTGGACGCCACCCTCAAGCGCGCCGACGACGCCCTCTACCGGGCCAAGGAAGCCGGCCGCAACCGCACCGTCGGCAGCGCCCCCGACGGGGCCTGATTCGCCTCTAATCCGGGCTTGGCGTGGGTCTGATCCGCAGCCCCGCTCCAGCCTCGCCCCTCCCAGCTCCACCCCCACGGCGGGCCGCCCGCCTTGGCGCCGTGCCCGCCGCCGTCCACAATGCCCCCAGGCACCGACAACGCGACGGAGGCGGCCATGGCCAAGCGAAAACTCCCCCTGGGCAAGGTCTACGCCCTGCTCGAACCCGGCCCGGTGGTGCTGGTCAGCACCTTCGACGGCGAGCGGCCCAACGTCATGACCCTGTCGTGGCACACCATGATGGAGTTCGAGCCGCCCCTGGTCGGCTGCGTCATGAGCGGCCGGGACCATTCCTTCGCCGCCCTCTCCGAGCAGGGCGAATGCGTCATCAACATCCCCACCGCCGACCTGGCCCGCCAGGTGGTCGGCTGTGGCAACTGTAGCGGCCGCGACACCGACAAGTTCGCCCGCTTCGGCCTCACTCCGGTCCCGGCCGGCCAGGTTGCGGCACCGCTCATCGCCGAGTGCTACGCCAACCTGGAATGCACCGTGGCCGACACCGCCCTGGTGGAGCGCTACAACTTCTTCGTCCTCGAAGTGATCCAGGCCTGGATCGACCCGGCGGTGAAGGACCCACGCACCCTGCACCACCGGGGCCACGGCACCTTTGCGGTGGACGGGGAGATCGTCAAGCTGCGCTCGCGCATGAAGTGAGGCAGCCCCCCCGGGCGCCGGCATCCACCCTCCCGGCTGCCACCAGGCCAACGCCCCGCAGCCGCTGCCAGCCTCCCCCGCCTCCCCTCAACCCATTTTCCAGGCGGGCATAACCATATCGGTTTTTCTTCCTTAACCCCCGGGCCGCCCCTGCCTACCATGCCCCCCTGTTCAACCGCCGCCCGCCGCTCCGCCGCGCGGGCCCTCCGGCTTTGGGGAGCGCCATGTCGTCACGTCAGGACCGGCTCATCCACTGGCTGCTCGGCAGCCTGGACCTGGATACCACCCTGTTTCACCTGGGCCAGTATTGCGGCACCTGGAAGGCTTCGATCACCGGCCTTTCCCGGGCCGGCTTCCACGTGGTGCTCAACGGCCGATGCTGGCTGCACCTGCCCGAAACCGGCGAGCGCCGCCCCCTCCAGGCCGGCGACGCGGTGTTCTTCCTGCGCGACGTGCCCCACGTGCTCAGCCCCGAGGCCGACCCGGCCCGGGCCGCCGACGCGCCCCGCGCGGCCATGGCGCCCCTGGACCGCTCCGTCCCCGGCAGCGTAGCCCTGGCCTGCGGCTTCTTCGAATTCCGCACCCGGCTCACCGACCTGCTGCTCGGCTCCTTCCCCGACTACGTGGTGATTCCCGACGGGGACGGCGAACTGGCCGAGGCCCGGCCCCTCTTCGACCTGATCCTGGCCGAAGCGGAACGGGCCGGCGACGCCCCCTCGCCCCTGGTGGCGCGGCTGGTGGAGCTGCTCTTCTTCTACGTCGTCCGCCACCTGTGCCGGCGCCGGGAAGTGAGCGCCGGGCTGTGGGCGCTGCTCGCCCAGCCCGGCTTCGCCCCCCTGCTCGACGCCCTGATCGCCGCCCCGGAACGGGAGTGGACCGTGGAAGCCATGGCCGATCTGACCCACATGTCCCGGGCCACCTTCTTCAAGCGTTTCCAGCACGTGTGCGGCACCTCCCCCAGCCAGTTCCTGCTGCAACTGCGCATGAAGGTGGCGAGCCAGTTGATCCGCCAGGGCACGAGCCTGTCCCGGGCGGCTGAACAGGTCGGCTACCAATCGGACGCCGCCTTCTCCCGGGCCTTCAAGAAGGCCACCGGCGTGCTCCCCGGGGCCTACCGGCGCCGCTGCCAGCCCGAGGCCGCAACACCCCAGGCGGCCTGAGCGCCCGGCCCCGGCCGGGCGAGACGAACGAGCAAAAGATGCGGACGGCCACGCATTGAGGCCATCCCGGCCCGGCCGGGACAATCCCCGTAGCGTATCGACGCCCTGCCCACCGTCCGCACTCCACAAAGGAAGCCCCATGTCCCGCCTCACCCTGCAAACCCTCGAATCGGCCCCGGAAGCCAGCCGCCCCTATCTGGAAAAGGCCCTGGCCAAGAACGGCTTCATCCCCAACCTGCTGGGGGTGCTGGCCAACGCCCCGACGGCCCTGGAAACCTACCTGACCGTGGGCGAGATCAACAGCCGCAGCAGCTTCACCCTGGCCGAGCGGGAAACCGTGCAGATCACCGCCGCCGTCATCCACGGCTGCACCTTCTGCGTCGCCGGCCACACCGCCATCGCCTACAAGCAGGGCAAGCTGGCCGAGGACCTGGTGGAGGCCCTGCGCCGGCAACAGCCCCTGCCCGACGCCAAACTCGACGCCCTGGCCGTGTTCACCCGGGCGGTGATCGCCCGCCGCGGCGCCGTCACCGGCGCCGAGCTGGACGCCTTCCTCTCCGCCGGCTATGGCGAGCAGCAGGTGCTCGAAGTGATCCTCGGCGTCAGTCTGGCCACCCTGTGCAACTTCAGCAATTCCCTGGCCCAAACCGAACTCAACCCGGAGCTGGCGGCCTACCGCTGGCAGCCGCCGGGCGAGAACGGCGCCGCCTGACCATGCGCGCCGCCGCCCCCGCCCCTTTCCCCCTGGACGACGCCCCCCTGCTCGACGCCCGGGGGCTGTCCTTCGCCTACGGCCCCCAGCCGGTGTTCGCCGGGGTGGACCTGACCATCGGGCGGCGGGAAATCGTCTGCCTGATCGGCGCCTCGGGCTGCGGCAAATCGACCCTGCTGCGCCTGCTGGCCGGCCTGGCCGAGCCCGGGGCCGGCGAGGTGCGCCTGCACAGCGAGGCCACCGGTAATAGCAGCGGCAAGGCCCGGGCGGCGGCGGCCAGCGTGGTGTTCCAGTCCCCGGCCCTGCTGCCCTGGCTGACCGTGGCCGGCAACGTGGCCTTCGGCCTGGATTTCGCCTGCCGCGCCAAGGAATCCCGCACAGTCCAGGCCGCCCGGGTGAACAAGGCCCTGGCCCAGGTGGGCCTGGCTGGCCACGCTGCCAAGCGCCCTCAGGCCCTTTCCGGCGGCATGGCTCAGCGCGTCGCCCTGGCCCGCGCCCTGGCCCGGGACCCGGAAATCGTCTACCTGGACGAGCCCTTCTCGGCCCTCGACGCGGTAACCCGGGAGGCCATGCAGGACCTGCTGGTGGAACTGGCGCACCGGCGCCAGGCGGCGGCCCTGCTGGTCACCCACGACATCGACGAGGCCCTGCGCATCGGCGACCGGGTGCTGCTGCTCGCCGGCCACCCGGCGCGCATCGTCGGCGAATGGCGCCCGGACGGCCGGGCGCCGCGCCTGCACCGCTCCGCCGCCCTCAACGCCCTGCGCGAGGAAATCCTCGACACCCTGGCGGCCCCGGCCGCCCCCCGCCCCTGTATCCACTCCACTTGAGGCCCGCTCCATGCTCGATCTCGATCCGACCGCCCCGGCCCACGCCGCCGACCCCGACGCTGCCTTCGACCGCCAGTCCCTCTCCCGCCGCGACTTCCTGCGTCTTTCCGCCCTGCTCACCGGCGCCGTGGCCCTGCCCGGCCTGGCCCGGGCGGCCAATCCGGACGACCCGGTGCGCATCGGCTACCTGCCCATCACCGACGGCGCCCCCCTGCTGATCGCCCACGCCCGCCAGCTGTTCGAGGCCGAAGGACTCAAGGTCGAGGCGCCGCGCCTGTTCCGCTCCTGGGCCCAGATCGTCGAAGCCTTCATGGCCGGCCAGGTGAACGTGGTGCACCTGCTCTCGCCCATGACCGTGTGGGCCCGCTACGGCAGCCGCTTCCCGGCCAAGGTGGTGGCCTGGAACCACATGGCCGGCTCGGCCCTGACCGTGGCCCCGGGCATCCAGCAGGTGAAGGACCTGGGCGGCAAGAAGGTCGGCGTGCCTTTCTGGTACTCGATCCACAACGTGGTGCTGCAACACCTGCTGCGCGAGAACGGCCTGACCGTGGCGACCAAGCCCACCGGCGCCCTCAAGCCCAACGAGGTGGCCCTGGCGGTAATGGCCCCGGCAGACATGGGGCCGGCCCTGGCCAACGGGGCGATCGCCGGCTTCATCGTCGCCGAGCCCTTCAACGCCGCCGCCGAGACCAACGGCATCGGCCGCATCCTGCGCTTTACCGGCGACGTGTGGCGCGACCACGCCTGCTGCGTGGTGACCATGCACGAGCGGGACCTGAACGACCGGCCCGAGTGGTCCCAGAAGGTGGTCAACGCCGTGGTCAAGGCCCAGCACTGGCTGCGCGACCACCGCCAGGAAGGCGCCCAGCTGCTGGCCAAGGACGGCCCGGGCAAATACACCCCCTTCCCCCTGCCGGTGCTGGAGCGGGTGCTGGTGAACAACCAGGAGCTGGAGCAGCGCTACATCGCCGAGGGGGCCATCCGCCACAAGGAGTGGAAGGAAGCGCGCATCGACTTCCAGCCCTACCCCTTCCCCTCCTACACCGAGCAACTGGTCAAGCTGCTCAAGCACACCCAGCTCGAAGGCGACAACGGCTTCCTCGCCACCCTGGACCCGGCCGCCGTGGCCAAGGACCTGGTGGACGACCGCTTCGTGCGCAAGGCGGTGGCCTCGGTGGGCGGCTTGAAGGCCTTCGGCCTGCCCGAGAAGTACGTGCGCAGCGAGACCCTCCAGGCATGAGCCGCTTCGCTCCGGCGGACGGCGTGGCCGCAACCACGGCTGCAATCACTGCCACAATCCGCCTCGCCGTCCGGGGCGTCCGCCTGGCCGGCTGGCCCCTCCTGGGGCTGGCCGCCAGCGGCGCCCTGTGGTGGCTGGCGGTCCACAGCCTGGGGCGGGACACACCCCTGGGTCTGATGGCCGGGCGATTCTCGCCGGAGAATACCTGGCACGCCGCCCAGTCCCTGTGGCAGGGCGGCGAGATCTGGCACCACGCCCGGGTCAGCCTGCAACGGGTCGGCCTGGGGCTGCTGCTCGCCCTGCTGGCGGGGGTGCCCCTGGGCCTGCTGGTGGGCACCCTGCGCCGCTTCGAGCAGGCCACCTCGGTGGTCTTCCAGTTCCTGCGCATGATCTCGCCCCTCTCCTGGATGCCCCTGGCGGTGATGGCCCTGGGGGTGGGGGACGCCCCGGTGGTCTTCCTGCTGGTGTGCGCCGCGGTGTGGCCCATCGTGCTCAACGTGGCCGCCGGCATCGCCGCCATCGACCCCCAATGGCTGACCCTGGCCGATAGCCTGGGAGCCAACCGCCGCGAGCGGCTGTGGCGGGTGGTGGCCCCGGCCATCGCCAGCCACCTGCTCACCGGCATCCGCCTGGCCATCGGCCTGATCTGGGTGGTGCTGGTGCCCGCCGAAATGCTCGGCGTGGACGCGGGCCTGGGCTACTTCATCCTCGACACCCGGGACCGGCTGGCCTACGGCGAGCTGATGGCCACCATCCTGTTCATCGGCCTGCTCGGTTTCATCCTCGATTGCCTGGCCCGCCAGGCCCACCGGCGCTGGGCCGGGGCCTGATCTTCGCCTCTCCCGCCTCCCTGTTTCACGAAAGACCCGCCATGACCGCCTCCGCCGCCCCTGCCACCGACCTGCCGACCGACCTGCCCACGGCAATCCCCGGCGTCGACCTGGACGCCCTCGACGCCCTGATCGCCCGCCAGCTGGCGCCCCGGGTCAACCAGATCGACCAGGACGGGGAATACCCGGAAGACTTTCTGCGCGAACTGGGCCGCCTGGGCGGCTACGCCCGGGTGGCGGCGCCGGCCTGGGGCGGCGCCTGGGAAAAGGGCGGCAGCGGCCTGGCCGAAACCATCGCCATCATGGCCCGGGTGGGCGAAACCTGCCTGTCCACCGCCTTCGCCGTGTGGTGCCAGACCGCCTGCGTGCGCTACCTCCAGCTTTGCGACAACGCCGCCCTGCAAGCCGAGCTGCTGCCGGATCTGGCGGCGGGCCGGCGCCTGGGCGGCACCGGGCTTTCCAACACCTTCAAGGCCTGCTGCCGGATCGAGCGCTTCCTGCTCAGCGCCCGGCGCGTCGAAGGCGGCTACGAGATCAACGGCACCCTGCCCTGGGTATCCAACCTGGGGCCGGACCATGTCTTCGTCACCGGCTGCCCGGTGGAGGGCAACGATGGGGACGGCGGGCTGGTGTTCTTCGCCGTGGATTGCGGCCAATCCGGCTTCAAGCTCGCCGACGGGGCCAACTTCACCGCCCTGGAGGGCACCCGCACCTTCGCCTGCCAGTTCCGCAACGTGCGCATCGACGACGCCCGGGTGCTGGCCCACCCGGACCGCGCCGCCGACTATCTGGCGCGCATCCAGCCCGGCATGATCCTGGCCCAGCTGGGCATGGGCCTGGGACTGGTGGAAGACTGCATCCGCCTGGTGGACGGCACCGCCCGCACCCACCAGCACATCAACCGCTTCGAGGACGACCAGGCCGACGACCTGCGCCGGGTGCTGGCCGCCGCCCGTAGCGAAACCCGCCGCCTGGCCGAGCTTGCCGACACGGTGCCCGACGGCGCGGCCCAGGCCGAGCTGCTCACCGACATCCTGCGCCTGCGCCTGGCCGGCGGCGAACTGTCCCTACGCGCCGCCCAGGCCGCCATGCTGCACCAGGGCGCCCGGGGCTACCTGCGCAACGCCACGGCCCAGCGCCGCCTGCGCGAAGCCTACTTCGTGGCCATCGTCACCCCCTCGCTCAAGCACCTGCGCCAGCAACTGGCCCTGCGCGAGGGCGAGGCCGGCACCGCCCACGCCACGGCCTGACGCGGCCTGATCCGGCCTGATGGGGTTCGGCGTGGTCTGGCGTGGTCTGGCGCAACCGGGCACCGCCTCTCGGTGCGGCTGCGGGACGGGGAAACTCGCAGCTTGAGGCTGCCACGCAGGCGATACATGAAAAAAATTAATACGTTTCTACAGCAAAAAATCGAATGTCCGCGCCAGTAGCCGAGTTTCAAAAAACGCCCGGCGCAAAACATTAAAAAAATTCAAGTATTGGGGTCAGTTCTATCGGCAGCGGCGCCTGGACGCTTACCGCCCCCCTTCTCGCCCCCCTTCTCGCCCCCCTTCTCGCCTTCTTTCCCACCTTCTTTCCCCCCATCCACCTACCTCGGACAACCGCAGGCGGCAAAATCGACGCGGGGCCCGGACCGGCCCGGAACGCCCCCCTTGCCCCACGCCGTGCAGCCGGACGATTGCGGACGGCCACGGCAGGCGGAAGGCCGGTGGCGCGGCCCCAATTCCCAGGATTCATCGTCCCGACATGCGGGGCGCGCAGGCTTGGCAGGGCTCCGGAAAACGCAGGCCGGCGGGGTGGATACATGCTGTTGCAAAACTTCCCTTGAACTCCCTCCGGCCAGCCGTCATCCTCTTGGATTGGCAATCCCACGACGCCCCGGCGTGCCCGCGCCACAAGCCCGGCCACGGCCCGCGTCACGAGAAGAAACAACGACGATGGCCTCTCAGTACCCCCAGCCTCCAGGCGCGCCCCGGCGGCGGGCCCTTGCCTCACCAGGCATCCTCCCTCCCCTCCTTGCCCTCGCCCTGGCGGGCTGCGCCGCGGTGGGCCCGAACTACCAGGCCCCCAAGCTCTCCCCGACCGACGTGCCCAACCATTGGACGTCGAGCACCGCCCTGGCCACCCCAGGTACTCCTGACGCCCCGGACGCAAAATCCTCCGTCCCCGACGGCGGCGTGGCCCGCACCGCTCCCTGGTGGGAAGAACTGTCCGACCCGGTGCTCGACCACCTGATCGCCGAAGCCTTCGCCAGCAGCCCGACCCTGGAAGCGGCCACGGCCAAGCTCCGCCAGTCCCGTTCCCGCACCGGCCAGGCCAACGCCGCCGGACAGCCGACCGTGGACGGCAGCGCCAACGCCCAGAGCGGGGTGAGCGATTCCTCGGGCAAGAGCCTGAGCGAATCCTGGCTGTCGATGAACGCCTCCTGGGAAATCGACCTGTTCGGCGCCGTGCGCCGCGGCAAGGAAGGCGCCCTAGCCCGGGAAGCGGCTCAGGCGGCGACCCTGGCCGACGTCCGGGTGAGCCTGGCCGCCGACGTGACCGACGCCTACCTGAGCTACCGTGCCTGCCAGTCCTACCTGGCCCTGAGCGGGCAGGATCTGACCTCGCGCCAGGCCACCGCCCGGCTCACCGCCGCCAGCGTCAAGGAAGGCTTCACCGCCCCCTACCAGGCGGTGCGCAGCACCGCCTCGGTGGCCGAAGCCAAGACCCAACTGGCGGCCACCCGGGCCTCCTGCGAACGGCTGGAGAACCAGCTGACCCGCCTCACCGGCATCCCCCGCCCGGCCCTGATGCGCGCCCTGGCCGACCAGCCCACGGGCCTGGGGCGCCTGCCGGTGCCCCGGCACTTCAGCATCGCCATCCCCAAGGACGCCCTGACACAGCGCCCCGACCTGCGCGCCGCCGAGCGGCGGCTGGCGGCGGCGTCCGCCGACATCGGCCTGGCCGAGGCGGACCGCTATCCGCGCCTGACCCTCAACGGCGACCTGGGCTACACCGTGTCGGAAACCAGCGGCGGCGGCGCCCTGTCCTTCGGCACTTGGTCCTTCGGCCCGTCCCTGAGCCTGCCGATCTTCGACGGCGGCCGGCGCAAGGCCGCCGTGGAGATCGCCAAGTCCCGCTACGACGAGGCCCTGGCCGACTTCAAGGCCGAGACCCGGGCGGCCATCCAGGAGATCGAGGACGCCCTGACCCGCTACGCCGCCGCCCACGAGCGGGCCGAGAACGCCCGGGTGTCCGCCAGCCAGTACCAGCGCTTTTTCGACTCGGTGGACGTGCGCTTCCGCGAGGGCGCCAGCAACCTCTTGGAACTCGAAGATGCCCGCCGCTCGATGCTGAGCGCCCAGCAGACCCTGTTGAGCGTGCAGCAGGAACGCCTGCAAGCCTGGGTGGCGCTCAACCGCGCCACCGGCGGCGGCGCCCAGTACAAGCCGAACGCCCAGCCCGGGGCGACGCCTGGGGCAACACCCGATGCCAAGCCTGGGGCCGCCCCCGCCACTCAACCCGATGCCGTGTCGGCCCAGGCCGCCCCGGCGGCGGCCGTCCAGACCGTTCCCCTGGCCGAAGTCCGCCATCCCGATTGAGCGAACCATGATGCCCTCCAGCCCCTCCCGCCTCTCGTCCATCGCCGCCCTGGCCAAGCTCCGTCTGCCGGAAAAGCGCCTCGCCGCCCTCCTCGCCCTGACCGTGCCCGCCGCCCTGGTGCTCGGCGCCGCCAGCCTGTCCAACGCCGAAACCGCCGGCGGCGACGCCGCCCCGGCCACGAGCCAAGCGGCCCAGGCGGCAGTGCAACCCCCAGCGGCCGTCCCGCCGCCCAAGCCGGTTCCCGCCGTGGCGGTGGTCCATCCCCGCAACGAATCCTGGCCCGACCTGATCGAGGCCAGCGGCAACGTCATGCCCTGGCAGGAAACCAGCATCGGCGCCGAAGTGGGCGGGCTGCGCCTGTCCAAGGTGCTGGTCACCGTGGGCGACACGGTCAAGAAGGGCCAGCCCCTGGCCCGGCTGGACGCGGCCACGGTGGAAACCGATCTGGACGCGGCCAACGCCCAGCTGTCCGAAGCCCAGGCCGCCCTGGCCCAGGCCACCGCCACCCTGGAGCGGGGCCGGCGCCTGGCCGCCTCCGGCGGCGTCAGCCAGCAGGAGCTGACCCTCTTCGAGACCCAGCGGCGCACCGCCGAGGCCCGCCTGAGCGCCGCCCAGGCCCAGGTCAAGCGCCAGCAGCTGCGTCTGGACAACACCACCCTGGTGGCGCCGGACGACGGCATGATCTCGGCCAGCAGCGCCGCCGAGGGCACCATCGTCTCCGCCGGCAGCGAACTGTTCCGCCTGATCCGCCAGGGGCGCCTGGAGTGGCGCGCCGAGGTCAAGGGCGAAACCCTGCTACGCCTTTCCCCCGGCCAGGAGGTGACGGTGAAGAGCCCCCTGGGCCCCGAGGTCAAGGGCCGGGTGCGCCAGGTGTCCCCCACCATCAACGTGACCACCGGCAACGGCCTGGCCTACGTGGACCTGCCCGCCGGCACCAACCTCAAGGCCGGCCTCAACGTCTCGGGCACCATCAGCATGGGCAAGCGCAAGGCCCTGGCCCTGCCCAAATCCGCCGTGGTCCGCGACCCGGGCAGCGGCAGCGCCCGGGTGCTGACGGTGAACGACGAGAGCAGGATCGACACTGTGGACATCAAGACCGGCCGCAGCAAGGACGGCCTGGTGGAGATCGTGGCCGGCCTGGACGAGCGCGCCCAGGTGGTACTCAAGGGCCAGAAGGGCCTGGCCGTCGGCGATGCGGTCAAGACCGGCGCCGACGCCAACTGATCCGTCCGCCATCAACGACAACGCCGCCCGTTGGGGCGGCGTTGTCGTTTGGGGGCTTGCCCGACTTCCGGCCTCACACCAGGGTCAGGGTCACGTCGATGTTGCCCCGGGTGGCGTTGGAATAGGGGCAGACCACGTGGGCCTTGTCCACCAGGGCCTGGGCCGCGTCCCGGGCCATGCCCGGCAGGGCGATGCGCAGTTCGACCTCGATGCCGAAGCCGGAGGGAATGGGGCCGATGCCGACCCGGCCATCGATGGCGGCATCTTGCGGGAAGGCGATCTTCTCCCGGGCGGCGACGAACTTCATGGCGCCCATGAAGCAGGCCGAATAGCCGGCGGCGAACAGCTGCTCCGGATTGGTGCCGTCGCCCCCGGCACCGCCCAGTTCCTTGGGCGTGGTCAGGCGCACTTTCAGGTGGCCGTCGCTGGTGGCGGCGTGGCCGTCGCGGCCGCCGGTAACGTGGGCTTCGGCGCGGTACAGGACTTTTTCGATCGACATGGTGCGTTTCTCCTAGGAGTGGGGGAACTGCCTGCGATGACTTCGGACCGCCCGGGCGCATCGCCTGCCTTAAACTTTGCTATTGAATAGCGCGCTATACGTTAGGTGCAGGGAAAAACCGTTCCCTGCCGGCTCATTCGTACTGCAACAGACGCTGGCGCAACTCTTCCAGTTCATTCTTGAGCCGGCCCAGATCGTCGGGGGTGCAGGCGGCGGCGCACAGCATGGCGGCCGGCACCTCTTCGGCCCGCCCGCGCAGGGCCCGGCCGGCCTCGCTCAGGCTCACCACCACCTGGCGCTCGTCGCTCGCCGCCCGGCTGCGGCTAACCAGTCCGGCCGCCTCCAGGCGCTTGAGCAGGGGCGTCAGGGTGGCGGAATCGAGGCCCAGGGGCTCGCCAATCTGGGACACCGTCTGCCCGTCCCGCTCCCACAGCACCATCATCACCAGATACTGAGGATAGGTCAGTCCCAGGGGGGCGAGCAGCTTGCGGTACACCTTCTGCATCGCCAGGGTGGTGGCGTAGAGGGCGAAGCAGAACTGGTTATCCAACAGCAGGGCGGCCGGGGTAGCGGCAGGGGGGGTGGCGTTGTTCATGCACGCACTATAAATAGCGCGCTATTAAATTGCAAACTATCGCCAGAATAGGTCGGATGCATCGGAGCGGCCCTCCCCCCGCCTAAAGGCCGGCGCGAACCTAGCGTTCGCCGGCGAAGCGCACCGCCCGCTTGCCGCTTTTCTTGACTCCGTACATGGCCTCGTCGGCCCGTTGCAGGAGGCTGGCGACGTCCTGGCCGTGGTCGGGGAAGACGGCGATGCCGATGCTGGCGCCGACGTGGCAGGGCGTGCCGTAGAGGTCCACGGGGTGGCAGACCTCGGCCAGCACCTTGTCGGCCACCACGTTGATACCGTCCAGGTCGTCCACGTGGGACAGGATGATGACGAACTCGTCGCCGCCGATGCGCCCCACGGTGTCGGACTTGCGCACGCAGGCTTCGAGGCGCCCGGCGATGGCCCGTAGCAGGTTGTCGCCGGCGGCGTGGCCGAGGAAATCGTTGATGCGCTTGAAACCGTCCAGGTCGATGAACATCACCGCGCTGCGGAAGCCGTCCCGGGCCGCCAGGGTGGTGGTCTGGCGCAGCCGGTCGGTGACCAGGCGCAGGTTGGGCAGGCCGGTCAGGGGATCGTAGTTGGCCAGGTTCTCCGCCTCGCGCAGGCGTTGGCCGGCGAGCACGGCGGCCAGGTGGGCGCCCACAGCCTGGACCGTTTCCACGTCGCTGGCCCCCAGGCGGGGCAGGAAGGGGCGTTGCTCGCGTAGGCGCCCGGTGACCAGCAGGGCGACGACGTCGCCGTTCAGCACCACCGGGGTCGAGATCAAGTAGGGCAGGCCCAAAGCGCCGCGCACCGCGGCCAGCCGGTCGTCCGGGTCGGCCCGGGTGACCAGCACCGGCCGCAGGGGGTCGAGCATTTCGCCGGGCAGGGCGAGGCGCAAGGCCTGCATGGCCGCCCCTTCGTCCGGGTCGTAGCCCTGGAGCACCCGGGGCGAGAAGGTGTCGTCGCCGTTGGGGACGAGCACGGCGGTGCGTTGCATGTTGAGGGCGCCATTGATGCGCCGGCTGATGGCGGCGAAGGCGCTGTCGTGGTCCATGTCCTGGCCCAAGGTGGCGGCCAGTTCGCCCATCAGGGTGAAGCCGCGGCGCTTCTGCTCCAGTTCGTGGCGGATCGCCGCGGCGACGGTATCGCCCCGCACCAGGCTGGCGGCGAGCTGCTCGGTCCGCTTGCGCAGGTAGGCCACCTCGCGGCGCAGCTCGGCCGCCTCCTCCGGCGCCACGGGCTGTCCGACGGCGGGGTCGTGGAGATCGAAGTCGTCGCTGTCGGCCATATCAGACGCTGAACAGACAGAACACGCCGGTCCAGTCCAGGGCCCGGGGGCGGCCCAACACGGCGCCGACCTCGACCCCGGTGTAGAGACCCAGCAGGGGCACCCGGTCGCCCACCACCCGCTGCACTTCCGCCGCGTCCTCGGCGTCGATACCGGCAAAGCCGGCGGCCCGGCCGGCGCAATCGATGTACAGGGCGAACACGGGACGACGCCCCTCCAACTTGCGGAACAGACCCTCGATCCGGGGGGCGATGTAGTCCAGGTTGAGGCTACGGTGCATGATCTGGAAGCGGGTGCCGGCCACCATGTCCGGCTCGAACATGACCAGGCCGCCGCGCTTGTGGTCGACCTTCAGACACATGCGGTTGACATATGCCGACTCGTCGAAATCACCCCACCGGTCGCCCATGTTCACTCCCAGGGTAAGGAAGAAGCCGTAGTCTTCCGGCGCGATGGCGCCGGCGAAAATGTCGCCGATCACGTCCAGGGCCGGCCGGCCATCGATCTCCAGGATGGTCTGGGCATCGGCCCGGGTCACCGTATAGTAACCGGTACAGGGCTGGCAGCCATGCATGATGACGCTGTCCATGCGCACGCCGCCAGAAAAGAGCAGCGCCAGGGCCTGGCGCTCGGCCAGACCGTCGCCGGTCCATTGCCAGCCCGGGGTGCCCAGCATGTCGCCGGCCAGCCCTGCCCCCACCACGTCGGGCAGCCCCCCCAGGGCGCTTTCGATGCCGGCCAGCAGCGGCGTGGCCATCAGCATGCGCATCGCCCCCCGGGTCCGGTCCACCGTGTCGTAGAGCAGCAGCACCGGCGAATCGGCCGCCACGCCGGCCTCCGCCAGGGCCTCGCCGATGCGCCGGCCGACGGGTTCCTCGCCCTGGGCCAGGTCGCCCTCGGCGACGATGTCGCAGGCCGTGGTGTCGAAGCGGAACACCGCCAGCCCCACCTGGTCGCCGGCATAGCCGAGGTCCCAGTTGGTCAGGGCCCCCACCGCCCAGCCGCCGGCGATGCGGGCCCGGGGCCCGGCCGCCGCCGCCACGGCCCGGCGCAGGGCCTGTGGATCGTGGCGGGACGTGGAAAACAGCAGCACCAGGTCGCAGCCGTCCAGGCCGGCCTGGTCCAGGGCCTGCCGGACTGCCTGGGCCCCGGCGGCGGCCGAATCCGGATTGTCGCTGTAGCCGACACCGACCCGCATCGCCGGCCTAGTCCAGAATGACGGTGCTGCTGGTCACCGGAATCGGCGCAAGCAGGGTGTTGAGGATGGCCGACTTGCGGTCCAGGGTTTCCTTGCTGCGGCGCAGTTGCTCGGCGCTGCCCTTGCCCTTGAGCCGGACCGTGTAATGGACCCCGGAGGCGCCGCAGGGCACGCTGCGGTCGATGCCGAGCACGCCGAGCAGGTTCCAGTCCACCTCCGCCTCCACCTCGATGCTTTCCAGCTCGGTACCGAACAGGGCGGCGTTGGCGGCGATGCCGGCGGTCAGGCAGCCGCAGATGGCGGCGGCCAGCATTTCCCCGGGATTGGGGTGGGCGTCGTGGCCGCCCATGGGCGGCGGCTCGTCCATGGACAGGGTGAACGAGCGCCCCGGCCGGGACGCTGGCTGGCCGTTGGCGTAGAACTCGGCGATGTGGGCGTCGCAGCGGGCGCCGCCCTTCCATTCCGAGCGGGCGACGAACTTGACCTGGGCCGCCGCCGGGTCGGCCTTGGCGGCGTCGGCGAATGCGGTGATCGAGGCCAGGTCGACGCCGTTGTTGTCGTGGCTCATGGGTTTGTCCTGCTTTCGTGTTGTGGGTGCCGGGTCATGCTTCAGGGGAGGCATGCGACTCAATCCGCCTCGCCGTGGACCAAGCGGCGGATGTAGGCGGGCACCCGGCCGACGCCGCGCACCTCGTGGCGGTACTTGGAGGTGAAACCGGCCTTGAGGCCGAGCATGACCTCGGCCGTGTCCACCGCGCCGATCCAGCACTCTTCTTGCAAGCCCACGCCGGTGGCGTAGCCGCCCACCAGCCAGACCCCGTTGTGGCCTTGCAGGGCGGGCAGGGATTCCTGGGCCTGGTAGGAGGCCATGTCCATGATGTTGTGCTTGAAGCTGAACATGGTGCAGCCCCCGCTGCTTCCCCTCTTCCCGCGCGGCAGGATGATGCTCTCGTCGGGCAGGGGATTGACCGGGTTGAGGGTGCAGAAGAAGTTGGGCAGGTAGCTCTGGGCGCGGAACTCCTCGTTCTGCCAGTTGTAGTCCGGGTTGGCCGGATCGTTCTGGTGGCGGTTGCACCAGTAGGTCATGGTGTAGCCGATGTGCTCCGGCGCGTAGTCCCGGGGGATGTTGAGGTTGTAGGTGCTCCAGGCGTTGGCGTTGGGCGGCAGCACCCCGGTGGCGTTGTGCACGAATACCTGGTCCTCGGAGAAGCGGAAGCGGGCCAGGGTGTCCGCCAGGCCCGGCGCCGCCTGGGATGGGTCCTCGAAGCGCCCGAGCACGTCCCAGGCCTGCTTGGCGACGATCACGGCGTCGAAGCTTTCCACCAGCGGCTTGGCGTCGGGGGAGCGGGCGGGGCGGGAGCTGACCAGGACGGCGCCCGAGGCTTCGACCCGGAAGGCGGCGTAGGTATTGACCCGCAGGGCATCGGTGGAGGTGGAGCCGTCGAAGCCCGGGTCCAGGTAGGCGCACAGGGCGTCGACCCAGCTGCGCACGCCGTCGACCCAGTACATGCGCTCCGGGTCCGGGGTCGGCCGGCGGCCCAGGCCTTCCTGGAGGTAGTAGTAGTGCAGGATGACGCGGAACGGCAGGTCGCCGGGGGGCACCTTGCTGGTGAAGTACATGCCGACGATGCGCGGGTAGAGGCAGCGTTCGACGAACTGGGTGTTACGCGCCAGCCCCGAGGTTTCGAGGAACTGGGCCACGGTCATGTACTTGTAGTGGGGATCGTCGCTGTCCATCAGCTCCTGCAGGTGGTCCTCGCAGTAGCGGCGGAAATCCAGGAAGCCCTGCTCGATCTCCGGCGAGGCCTCGGTGCTCCAGCCCTTCTCGATGGTGAAGCCGGTCTCGATCTCGGAGGTCGGGGTACCGTCCCGAGCGATGGTGGAATAGGACGCCACGTCCTGCAACGGCCGGTACTGGACGTTCAGGCTGTCCATCACCTTGACCAGCTCCTGGTAGCCGGTCTTGGAAAAGTCGTTCACCCCCAGGTCCACCCAGCGGGTGCGCCCGTCCCCCAGGCCGATGTCCAGGTTGCGCACCGTGCGCATGTTGCCGCCCATGTGGTGCACGTCCTCGAACACGGTGAAGGCCACCCCGTTCTGCTTGCACACGTAGGCGGCGGCCAGGCCGCTCAGGCCGCCGCCGATGATGGCCACCTTGCCGATCTTTTTCATGTCATCTCCCTCCCTGCCGTCGATTGCATGGCGCCGGGCCGGTGGATGCCGGCCCGGGCCGCGAAACGGCCGCTCGCGGGGCGGGCGGCCAATATAGCAACGTCATTTTTACTTTTACCGGTTTTCCCCAGGCAGAAGCTGGCAAAAACTGGCGGAGGGAAAATTGAAAGGCGCCATAAATCACGGCGCCCGATATTTCATCGGCAGTGCGGCGACGCCTGCGGGATAAAAAAACGGCGGGCCCGAAGGCCCGCCGTTGCCGAAGCGACGAATTACCGCCGCTGTCATGCCCGCAGTTATGCCCGCAGTCATGCCTTCTTGAAGCGCATCACCCCGTTCTCGCAGGTGACCCGGATGCTGTCCTTGGGCCCGAATTCGCCTTGCAGGATCAGCCGCGCTAGGGGGTTCTCGATCTCGCTCTGGATGGCGCGCTTCAACGGCCGGGCGCCGAACACCGGGTCGAAGCCGGTCTGGGCCAGTTCGGCCAGGGCGCTGTCGTCCACCTGCAAGCCCATCTCCATCTTCTCCAGGCGCTTTTCCAGGTATTGCAACTGGATTCTGGCGATGTTCTTGATGTGGGCCTCGCCCAGGCTGTGGAACACCACCACCTCGTCGATGCGGTTGATGAACTCGGGGCGGAAGTAGCTCTTTACCTCGGCCATTACCGCCACCTTGATCACGCCGTAATCGTCGCCGGCCATCTGCTGGATCATCTGGCTGCCCAGGTTGGAGGTCATGACGATCACCGTGTTCTTGAAGTCCACCGTGCGGCCCTGGCCGTCGGTCATACGGCCGTCGTCGAGCACTTGCAGCAGCACGTTGAACACGTCCGGGTGGGCCTTTTCCACCTCGTCGAGCAGGATCACGCTGTAGGGCTTGCGCCGCACGGCTTCGGTCAGGTAACCGCCCTCCTCGTAGCCCACGTAGCCCGGAGGCGCGCCGATCAGGCGGGCCACGGAGTGCTTCTCCATGAACTCGCTCATGTCGATGCGGATCAGGTGCTCCTGGGAATCGAACAGGAACTCGGCCAGGGCCTTGCACAGCTCGGTCTTGCCCACGCCGGTGGGGCCGAGGAAGAGGAAGGAGCCGTAGGGCTTGTTCTCGTCCGACAGGCCGGCGCGGGAACGGCGGATGGCGTCGGACACCAGCCGCACCGCCTCATCCTGGCCGACCACGCGCTGGTGCAGGCGGTCTTCCATCTTGAGCAGCTTCTCGCGCTCGCCCTGCATCATCTTGCTCACCGGGATGCCGGTGGCGCGGCTGACCACCTCGGCGATCTCCTCGGCGCCGACCTCGGTGCGCAGCAGCTTGAACTTCTTCGCCTTGCTTTCCTTATCGCCGGCCTCGGCGGCCTTCAACTGGGCTTCGAGCTGGGGCAGCTTGCCGTACTGCAATTCGGACATCTTCTGCCAGTCGCCCTTGCGCTTGGCCTCGTCCATTTGCAGGCGGATCGCCTCGATCTGCTCCTTGATGTGCTGGGAGCCCACCACCTGGGCCTTCTCGGCCTTCCAGATTTCTTCCAGATCGTTGTATTCCCGTTGCAGGCGTTCCAGTTCCTCTTCGAGCAGTTGCAGGCGCTTCTTGGAGGCCTCGTCGGTCTCCTTCTTCATCGCCTCCCGCTCGATCTTGAGCTGGATCATGCGCCGCTCCAGCTTGTCCATGGACTCGGGCTTGGAGTCGATCTCCATCTTGATCCGGGCGGCGGCTTCGTCGATCAGGTCGATGGCCTTGTCCGGCAGGAAGCGGTCGGTGATGTAGCGGTGACTCAACTCGGCCGCGGCGACGATGGCTGGGTCGGTGATGTCCACGCCGTGGTGCACCTCGTACTTCTCTTGCAGGCCGCGCAGGATGGCGATGGTGGCTTCCACGCTGGGCTCGTCCACCAGCACCTTCTGGAAGCGCCGCTCCAGGGCGGCGTCCTTCTCGATGTACTTGCGGTATTCGTCCAGGGTGGTGGCGCCGATGCAGTGCAGCTCACCCCGGGCCAGGGCCGGCTTCAACATGTTGCCCGCGTCGATGGCGCCCTCGGCCTTGCCGGCGCCGACCATGGTGTGAATCTCGTCGATGAAAACGATGATGCGGCCCTCTTCCCTGGCGATGTCGTTGAGCACCGCCTTCAGGCGCTCCTCGAATTCGCCCCGGTACTTGGCGCCGGCCAGGAGCGCCGCCATGTCCAGGGACAGGACCTTCTTGCCCTTGAGGGTTTCCGGCACTTCCTCGTTGACGATGCGCTGGGCCAGGCCCTCGACAATGGCGGTTTTACCCACGCCGGGCTCGCCGATCAGTACCGGGTTGTTTTTGGTGCGCCGTTGCAGGATCTGGATGGCGCGGCGGATCTCGTCGTCCCGGCCGATCACCGGGTCGAGCTTGCCGCGGCGGGCCCGCTCGGTCAGGTCCACCGTGTATTTCTTGAGCGCCTCGCGCTGGGATTCGGCCTCCTGGCTGCCCACGTTCTGGCCGCCGCGCACGGCGGTGATGGCCGCTTCCAGGGATTTCTTGGCCAGGCCGTGCTGTTTGGCCAGCCGGCCCGCCTCACCCTTGTCGTCGGCAAGCGCCAGCAGGAACAGCTCCGAGGCGATGAACTGGTCGCCGCGCTTTTGTGCTTCCTTGTCGGTCAGGTTGAACAGGTTGTTCAGGTCGCGGCTCACCGTCACCTCGCCGCCGCTGCCCTGGACCTGGGGCAGGCGCTTGAGAGCCTGCTCCACGTCGTTCCGCAGGGCGGGCACGTTCACCCCGGCCCGGGCGAGCAGGGAGGTGCTGGCGCCGTCGTCCTGGTTGAGCAGGGCCAGCAGCAGGTGCAGGGGTTCGATGTAGGGGTTGTCGCCGCCCACGGCCAGGCTCTGGGCGTCGGCGATGGCCTGCTGGAATTTGGTGGTGCACTGGTCGAAGCGCATGGATCGGTCCTCGCGGCAATTAATGTGTGATGCCATGTATGTGGGTGCCCCGCCGTGGATTTCAAGCGCGGCCGCAAGAATTGCCAGCCCCCTTGCGCTCCCCGCACCGGACGGGCATCTTCACAGCCCAGGCGTGGAGATCCACGACTGACGAGGCGTTCCAGACCCCCATCGCCAAACCCCGCGCCAGTCGTGGCTTTCCGGGCATCGGCAAAAAGTCTCCGGATGGAGACTGTTACGGTCTGTCATGGAACCGTCAAAAACGCCCTGTATTCATGCGCTTATGCCCAGCCTGGCGCAACCCTCGCCGGCCAGTCTATGGGCGGAACACCCGACCTGCTCCCCGCCGGCCGTTTCCGTCCCATTTCGGGGACTGGCCGGGTCTTCCCCCGCCCCCCGGGACCGCCCGGCCGGACGATAGCCATGGAACATCAAGCGCTTAAGGCGAGTCTATGGGAATGGGCACGAGGGTTGCTAAGAGGGCATGTCCGGCCCAGGCCGAACCACAAAAACATTTAGTGTGAGAGGAGCAACAATGAGCTTTTTAATCGTGCTGGCGGCGCTCGCGCTGCTGATGTTCGTGGCCTACCGGGGCTACAGCGTGATCCTGTTCGCCCCCGTGGCGGCCCTGGGCGCGGTGCTGCTGACCGACCCCTCCCTGGTGGCGCCGATGTTCACCGGCCTGTTCATGGACAAGATGGTCGGCTTCGTCAAGCTGTACTTCCCGGTGTTCCTGCTCGGCGCCATCTTCGGCAAGGTGATTGAGCTGTCCGGCTTCTCCAAGTCGATCGTCGCCGCCGTGATCAAGGTGGTGGGCGCCAAGCGGGCCATGCTGTCGATCGTGCTGGTGGGCGCCATCCTCACCTACGGCGGCGTGTCCCTGTTCGTGGTGGTGTTCGCGGTCTATCCGTTCGCCGCCGAGATGTTCCGCCAGAGCAACATCCCGAAGCGGCTGATCCCGGGCACCATCGCCCTGGGCGCCTTCACCTTCACCATGGATTCCCTGCCGGGCACCCCGCAGATCCAGAACATCATCCCCTCCACCTTCTTCAAGACCGACACCTGGGCCGCCCCCTGGCTGGGCACCCTGGGTGGCCTGTTCATCCTGGCCCTGGGCATGGTCTACCTGGAATGGCGCCGCCGCCAGGCCGCCGCCGCCGGTGAAGGCTACGGCACCAACCTGGTCAACGAGCCGGAGCCCTTCGAGCACACCAACCTGCCCAACCCGCTGATCGCCCTGCTGCCCCTGGTGCTGGTGGGCGTGATGAACAAGGTGTTCACCCTCCTGATCCCCGAGTTCTACGGCAAGAGCCATTCCTTCGTGCCGGCGGTGATCGGCAAGGCCGCCCCGGTGGTCCAGGAAATCTCCAAGATCGTCGCCATCTGGGCGGTTGAAGGGGCGCTGCTGGTGGGCATCCTCACCGTGTTCATCTTCGGCGGCAAGGCCGTCATCAGCCGCTTCGCCGAAGGCTCCAAGGCCGCCATCGCCGGCTCCCTGCTGGCCTCGATGAACACCGCCTCGGAATACGGCTTCGGCGCCGTGATTGCCGCCCTGCCCGGCTTCCTGGTGGTGGCGGACGGCCTGCGCGCCATCCCCAACCCCCTGGTCAACGAAGCCATCACCGTCACCGCCCTGGCCGGCATCACCGGCTCGGCCTCCGGCGGCATGAGCATCGCCCTGGCCGCCATGGCCGATACCTTCATCCAGAGCGCCCAGGCCGCCGGCATCCCCCTGGAAGTGCTGCACCGGGTCGCCGCCATGGCCTCCGGCGGCATGGACACCCTGCCCCACAACGGCGCCGTCATCACCCTGCTGGCGGTGACCGGCCTGACCCACCGCCAGTCCTACAAGGACATCTTCTCGATCACCCTGATCAAGACCCTGGCGGTGTTCTTCATCATCACCCTGTACTACGCCTTCGGCATCGTCTGATCGCCCCGGCAGCAACCAGGCAGCCCTCCGGGGCTGCCTTTTTTTCGACTAGGTTTCGACTAGGAGTAAGCAATGACCCAATCCGCACAACGCATCGCACTCGTCACTGGCGCCATGGGCGGCATCGGCTCGGCGGTCTGCC